>JAYVPZ010000375.1:0-4928 GCA_043757105.1 Aestuariivirga sp.
CCGCCGACATTCGACAATTGGGTACATCAGCCCTATTGAGTTCGAAAGAAAGGCAGGTGTAACTTAAGATCCTGTCCACGAGACCGGCAGCAGCTCAAACAGACACGACTGCGGATTTTGTCTTACCTGAGCTTGGAAAAGCTCGTGGCCACGGAAGGTGCGACTTGGCTTGACCGGGAGCTTGCCAGCAAGTCACCAGCACATATCAGCGACCAAGGCTTTGGCGGTGATGTCAAATCCGCCCTTCGCAATCGCTGCAATGGCTGACCGAGCGCGGCATGATTGAGCCATCGCCAGACGGCGTTGTTCGTCCCGCCGCTGCCGCGATGAGAGCCTTGGCCCGCAATGAGATGAACAAGGCCGTTGCCAAGCATTCCGTAACATCTGGCTTGCAAGCAGCGCAGCTGATGGACGGCGAACGGTTTGAAGGCGCTTACACCCAACCCATCTCACTCGCCTCCGGCAAGTTTGCCGTGTTTGAAAACAGCAAAGAGTTTACGCTTGTTCCGTAGCGGTCAAGTTTTGAAGACATCAGAGGCAAGGAGGTCACTGGAAAAGTCAATGGTTCCACCATCGCTTGGGAGTTGGCGAGGCGCACAAAGGGTTTGGGTATCTAACACAATCAATCGGCATCATGAACACCACTCGCGGAGTGGGCGGTCGCTCCCTGCTAGGCCCGCTGCGGTGGGCCGCAACTGCGCAAGCGCGCAAAGTCCACAGTGCTTGATTGAGCTCACAGTCGCGCAGTCCTTCGCGTTGCTACGGCCTGCGGTGCAGCCCGCCTCGATCAGCGGGCCTATCCGTCGCTCTTGCCGCCCATCCCGCTCGCTAGGTTCAGTTGCGAAGGAGAAGGCGGTGAAGTTCAAACGCATAAAAGCGATGGAGTTTTCCAATGACACAAGTGAAGCCAAACGCCTTCCCACATTTTCCCGCCTTTCCCAATTGGCAAAATGTCTTGGTGGCCCCAGATTGACTCCAAACCGAAACAACTTTGTTGCTCAAAGCGAAACTGGCCATGTCACCAAAAAAACAACTCATTCATCAGCGCAAAGTCACGCGTGTTGTCAAAGGTGCAATCGCTGGCGGCTTTCAAATCACGACGGTGAAGGTTGACAAGGACGGTGCAATCGTTTTGTATTCAAACACTCAAGAATGCGAAGAATGTGAAGAATGTGAAGAACCCCGTCTGCTACTCAAAGCCAATGAATGGGATGAGGTACTCAAAAAATGATCGCCAGAGCGTTACCAAAATATTGTTCATGGAATACTGACCGCCACGGACGAAGGCGCGTCCGTTTCCGCAAAGGGTTTTATTCGACCTATCTTTCTGGTGTTCCCTATGCGGATGACTTCATGCAGCTCTACCATGCGGCATTGAATGGCAATGCGCAGCATCTCGAAAAATTCAAGGAAGATCGCTTTGATCCCGACACAATCGATGCCGTCATCGTCAATTTCTATCGTTCGACGGATTTCCAGAAACTCAAAGGCACTACGCAGCGCGTACGCAAGAATATGCTCGAAAAGTTTCGTGTCCAGCATGGCAAAAAGCGCGTTGCGTTGCTCACAGTAGCGCACCTGAAAGCCATCATCGGTGACATGGCAGACAGGCCTGGCGCCGCCAACAATTTGTTGAAGGTGCTGCGTGTATTGCTGCGGCACGCCATCGACATGGGACTGATTCAAGACAATCCCGCCCGCAATGTGCGCAAATTCGCGGTCAGTTCAGAAGGTTTCCACTCGTGGTCTGAAGGTGATGTCGTCGCATTTGAAGCGCGGCACCAGCCCGGTTCAAGGGCGCATCTGGCCTTGTCTTTGCTGCTCTACACGGGCCAGCGTCGCAGCGACGTCGTTCGCATGGGCTGGCAGCATATCGATGGCGACCTGCTGAATGTTGTACAGGACAAGACGGGCGCGTTTCTGAAAATCCCATTCCATCCCCGACTTGTCGCCGCAATTGACGGCAGGCCCCGCACTAACATGACCTTCCTGCTGACCGAATTGGGTGCACCCTTCACAGCAGCCGGCTTTGGCAACTGGTTCCGCGACCGCTGCAATGAAGCTGGCTTGCCACATTGCTCAGCTCACGGTTTGCGCAAAGCCTGTGCCGCCCGCCTCGCAAATGCAGGATATACCACAGAGCAGATCAAGGCCATTACGGGTCACAAGACACTCAGCGAAGTTGCCCGCTATACCAAAGCCGCCGACCAAGAACGCAACGCCAAGCAGGCAATTGCAAACCTGTTGCTGTCAGAAAGTGAACATCCCCGTCCAACCTATGACCCGGGGCTGGACAAAAAATCCGAAAACCCATTTGAAAACAACGATGAAAAAAGAGGTTGGCGCACCCGACAGGATTCGAACCTGTGACCTCTGCCTTCGGAGCAAGGTGCTTACACCCTAAATCATTGAAAAATATAGGCTGAACGTGCCCGAATGAAGCCAAATCAGCCCATTTGTGCCCGATACTGCCCCGCATTCTGTGGACATTCTGAGGACAGATTATTCATCACTGTCGATCCCATAAACTCAACCACCGAAACTCGAAGCCAGAACTTAGTTTTGGACTTTTATACCTTGCCGCAGATTGGCTTCCCAACTCAAGTGGCATCAGAGTAAACCCACCCAACTCGGTTTCGCCTAGCGTCCCTTAGCCTTCTTGGGACGCGCACCAATTGCGGCTGCCACTTCATTTTGGTGATCAGGATTGTGATGACCATAATGCTTCAAAAGTGTTGGCACGCTTGTGGCGAGGAAGTCGGAAATCTTGAAAGGGTCCATACCTGACTGCATCAGCCATGTGGCAGTTCGCGCATGATGGGCTGTCGGCCCTCTTTCCATTGCGCCCGCTCACGGACCAGATCAGGTCTGTCTTGCTCGGATGCCCGAAGCTTTTTTTGAAGCTGAGCCCACAAGCAATCAAGAACCTCGAGACTGTGGCGGGGGCGACAGAAACACCTTTCTCCTTCAGCAGAACAGCCGCAAGCTCCGGCATGGTGATGTCGCCACGCGCCTCAACAATAGCAAATATAAAGGCCCGGTGGGGCGGTAACTTGCCGTGACGGAAGCCGCCACGCGGCTTGGGTTCAAGGCTGCCGGTCTCTTTCCATTGCCGCACCAGCCTCACAGCTGTTGCAGCAGCAGTCTTGAAATGCTGCGAAGCTTTGCACCGCGAATGGCCTTCTTCCACAAATCCAACAACGCGTTCACGCAGATCTTTCGACAAAGCATGCGGCATGGCCATCACCTCCGCAGACCTTGAATCACTTTCCAATCGATTTGTGAATCAAATTCGACTCAATTTGGCCATCCGACGCTCCAATATTATCCACGGAAGGCTTGGGCGGCGGGTTTGCAGGGACAGTCAACTGCTCAAGAGCCGACTTGGGTTTAGGTAACGTGGCGAGCCGTTTATTAAGCCGCGGTTGGAGGGGGCGTGGCGAGCAATTTATCAAGCGCTTCAAGAGCCTCCGTGTGCTGACTGAGCAATAATGTTGCCAACCTGATCGAAGCATCCATGAAGCGATCACCTGGGTGTTCCATGCAATAGCTGTGCACCCATTTCAATGCATCATCTAAATTCATTTGGCCCAATAAATCAACATCCGATCCGCCCGTATTTAAGCCACTAAAAAATCCACCAAGCCAAGCCATAAAATGATTTTAGTCGCTCAATGATGCATCCAAAACTTTACCGCAAGATTGCGTTCCAAACCCATAAAACGCAGAACTGCTCGTTTCGTTTACCAGCGAGGGGGTTTGAG
Organism: Aestuariivirga sp.; assembly: GCA_043757105.1. Lineage (GTDB taxonomy): Bacteria > Pseudomonadota > Alphaproteobacteria > Rhizobiales > Aestuariivirgaceae > Aestuariivirga. Next base: position 3,765 of record JAYVPZ010000375.1, read on the forward strand.
TCTGCAAGCCAATCGCGACGGCGCAAATGGGGCCAATTAACATAAGACGCTTGAAATTCATCGTTACGCTCCTCTACCGCACTACCGCCTATCATGGGCGTGCGATCACTTCGACGTCAAGTTTGCCAAGCGCGGCACCGTGCCAATCACGCTGTATGTGTCTTCCGCCCGCAAGGAAACTTCTTTCCCTCCACTTTTTCAGGGTAAGTCCAGTATCGGTCGCGCCACTGATATCGGTCTGCGCGTATTTAATCAGCAGCGCGCCGCAATGATCATCGGCGCGCCACAGATTAAACGCTTCAGGTTTGCGGGCCATCTGTTTGCGGCCTATCAGGGAAAGAATTACCGCATTGATCGACATCCGGTGATGAGCGTTCATCCGGTCACACCGATGCATGAAAGCGACTTGCTGCGCCATCTGAGTTTACAATCTGATGCAGCTGTCGATCTTATCGATGTACACGATGCCGCAACCCAGGAAGCAGCAGGAACAACTCTGCTTGAGCTGCCTAAACAGAACCTACCATTTGTTGTGGGTTCATCGGACATTGAATATGCGCTGCTGGCGGCCTTAAGGAAAAAGCGCGATGTGCAGTTTCAATCCATTGCGCAAGTTGCGCAGATGCTGGTGATCTCTGGCAGTGTTTCCCCAACAACGGAGAGACAGATTGCCTATGCAAAGGCGAATGGTTTTGATGCCGTCGCGGCCGACCCGCTGAGTTTAGCGCAAGGGCAAACAGTTGTTCCCCTTGTTCAAGCGCGCAAACTTCTTGCGCAAGGCAAGAGTCCGCATGTTTATTCCGCGGCCGGCCCCACTTCTGATCGTGGCAGCGCACTCCACACCATTGCAAATGGTCGCGAAACGCTGTCGAAGTCTCTCGGCAAAATTGCGCGCCAGCTCATCAAAAAGTTCAAGCTCAAACGCCTTGTGATCGCAGGCAGTGATACATCGAGCCATGCTCTATGAGACCTCGACATTCATGCGCTCACCCTGCGCTTTCCTCTAGCTTCAACACCCGGCTCGTCGCTGTGTTTTGCACAATCCAGCAATTCAACTTTTAATGGGTTATACCAACGGTTATTGAGTTCGACCTACGTGTGCCCATTCACGCGTTCCGATTGATGTGATTTTGTTTGGCAGTGCGATGAGGTTTTTCCAGGATT
>JAYVPZ010000376.1:0-4900 GCA_043757105.1 Aestuariivirga sp.
TGTGATCACGGGTGGTGCAAACTAAGCTACTGGACTGTTGCAGAGTTGTAACAGTCCTTAGGCTTTTTGAAATGACCTTTGAAAGGCCTCAATTTTTCCGTGATTGGGTTGCAGTGGGTTATGCAAGCGATAATTTGGGATTGAGTATGATGATCAAACGTAAGCTATTTGTTTTTGCATTATTGATGAGTGCGGCTTTCACGCCAGCGCGGGCGGATGATGTTGCTAACCGTGTTGATATGCTTCAGCAGCAATTGCAGCAGCTGGTCGGGCAGGTTGAAGAACTGACTTACAACGTAAAACAATTGCAAGCGCAAATTGCTGCGTCGCCAAAACAGACGGGCGCAGGCGAGCAGCCGCAAGTTTTGCCAGTTAAAAAGAAATTGGCTTTGGCTCCTGCACCAAAAATTACAGGTACTTCAAATGGCGTAGAAGCAATTGCTGAGGCACCTGTGAATCTAGACGCGGGGCAACAAGTTGAAGCCGCTCCGGGTGAGACGATTTATGGAACCAATGACGCACAGGTGGCCGAAGGTGCGCCTGCGCCGAAAGTTCTAGGTGGCATTAACAGTCGTGCTGCCAAGCCGGGCGATGGCAAGTTTCAAGGTAAGTTGATTGTGCCGCCTGATTCCACTGAACAGGCTGTTGTTACCGACGATTCTGCAGCGGCTACGGTTGAAACCGTTTCAGTGCAGCCAGAAACACCCGATGATCTTTTCTTACGTTCAGAAAAAGCTCTATTGCAATTGCAATATGCTGATGCAGAAAGTGGCTTCCAAGAATTTTTGTTGAAATTTCCTGATCATAATTTGGCTGGAAGTGCGCAATATAAGCTCGGTGAGACTTATTATGCACAGCAGCAATATGAGACCGCGGCTAAAACTTATCTGACAGGATACAAGCAGTTTCCGAAAAGCCGCCGTGCGCCTGACAGCATGTTGAAGCTTGGATTGGCCATGAACAAAATGGGTCAGGTCCAGCAAGGATGTGCGGTTTTGGGCTCAGTCGGCGACGAATTTCCAAATGCTGTAGAAGTTAAAAAGCGCGCGCAAGCTGAATATAAGCGTGCTGGCTGTTAAGCCGCAAACTCAATTTGATTTACCGAAACTCTTTGCTCGGCTTGATGGGGTGCCGAAAATTGCACTTGCAGTTTCGGGCGGGTCTGACTCTTTAGCGATGATGTATCTGGTGGAAGAATGGGCGAAAGCTTGTTCGCATTCGCCGCAATTGTTTATTATTTCTGTCGATCATGGTTTACGGCCTGAGGCGGTAGGGGAATGTGCATTTGTTGCCGCTTGCAGCAAGGCCTTGGGTCTGGCGCATGTGACCTTGCGTTGGGGAGGTTTAAAGCCAAAGACAGGTGTCCAAGCAAAAGCGCGCTCTGCACGATATGATCTTATGAGTGCATGGAGTGTGGAAAATGACGTGCCCGTATTGCTCACCGCGCATACGGCGGATGATCAAGCTGAGACTGTGGTGATGCGTCAGCAACGGACATTTAGCGCCAAGAGCCTTGCTGGCATTTGGCCTGAGCGGGAATGGAATGGGGTTCGCATTCTGCGGCCATTGCTTTCGCTTCGCAGAGAAGAGCTTCGTGACTATCTTAACCTTCGCGGCATTCAATGGATTGATGATCCAAGTAATGTTGATGTGCGTTATGAACGCGTGCGTATTCGCGAGCAATTGGCAGGTGATGTGACGGCGGCGGAATTGGCTTCTCAATCCCTGCTAAATAGCCTTCGCTATTCTGCTGCGGCTTTGGAATGGGTTGAGAAACAGGTTGAAGTTGCCGATACTGGTCTTCTCACATTTGCTTTCAGCCAACTTCAATTGTTGGATGGCGAAGTGAAGGACGAAGTGGTTGGACTGTTGCTTAAGGTTTGTGGGATTGAGCTGCTTCCTGATCTGAAAAAACGTCAAGCACTTTTGGGTTGGCTTTCGAATGATACGAGCACGCGTCGGACATTGGGCGGGGCAGTGTTTGCCAAACGCGGGGCCTGTGTTTTGGTAGGCCGCGAACCGGGTCGAATTTTGGATGATGTTGTGATCATTCCGTCTTCTGGTGAGGTTATCTGGGATCGACGATATTTAGTGAAGGGCCCTGCTGGTGCGCAATTAAGGGCGGCGCGACATTTTGCTCAGATCCCGAGGCGGCGCGACATTCCGGCCTTCATTGATGCTGGATTGCCCGCTATTTGCTTTGAAAACGAGGTTTTGGCGGCTCCTTTTCATGGAATTGGTGTTGGTGTTGCTTGCGAATTTATTGGTCTTAAGCATGTCATGATGTCTTGGAATTACAAATCACACACCTTATGTTAGGTGTTCATAATAGTTTGCCTTTGATGGTTCGATTTTGGGCCGGGCAGAAATCGAGGAATAAGTGAATCAATTTCGCAATTTTGCTGTTTGGATTGTCATCGCGCTTTTGTTGGTTGCGCTGTTTAGTCTTTTTCAAAATCAAGCCATGCACATTGGTAATAAGGATCTGACTTATTCTGAGCTGTTTAAAAAAGTTGAAGAGGGTTCAATTAAGAGTGTGACCTATACCGGTGTCTATGGAGGTTCGAGCATTACTGCAACTGATGCAGGTGGAACAGTTTATGAATCCTACGGCCCGTTGACTGATCCCGATATCGCTAATTTAAAATCCAAAGGCGTATCGGTAAATTTCAAACCGCAACAAAGCGAATCCATTTTTACAAACATATTGATGTTCTGGCTGCCGTTGATTTTGATGGGTGGGGTTTGGTTTTTCTTTATGCGCCAGATGCAATCAGGTGGCGGCAAGGCCATGGGCTTTGGCAAATCTAAGGCTAAGCTTTTGACGGAGAAGCATGGCCGTGTGACATTTGAAGATGTGGCTGGTGTTGACGAAGCCAAGGATGATTTGCAGGAAGTTGTGGAGTTTTTAAAGGATCCGCAAAAGTTCCAAAAACTGGGTGGCAAGATTCCAAAGGGCGCTTTGTTGGTTGGCCCCCCGGGTACTGGTAAAACTTTGCTGGCGCGCGCCATTGCGGGCGAAGCCGGTGTGCCGTTCTTCACAATTTCTGGTTCGGACTTTGTTGAAATGTTTGTGGGCGTGGGTGCAAGCCGCGTGCGTGACATGTTTGAACAGGGCAAGAAGAACGCGCCTTGTATTATATTTATCGACGAAATTGATGCTGTTGGTCGGCACCGTGGTGCAGGCCTTGGTGGTGGCAATGATGAGCGTGAGCAAACGCTGAACCAGTTGTTGGTTGAGATGGATGGCTTTGAGGCCAATGAAGGTGTCATCATTGTAGCGGCCACAAACCGCCCCGATGTGCTTGATCCTGCTTTGCTTCGCCCCGGTCGTTTTGACCGTCAGATCACCGTTGGCAATCCTGATGTTAAAGGCCGCGAGCAGATTTTGATGGTTCACATGAAGAATGTGCCACTGGCTCCAGATATTGATGCGAAAGTTTTGGCTAAAGGTACGCCCGGATTTTCAGGTGCTGATTTGGCTAACCTTGTTAACGAAGCGGCATTGCTTGCTGCACGCCGCAACAAGCGCATGGTGACGCAAGCCGAGTTTGAAGATGCTAAAGACAAAGTGATGATGGGTGCGGAGCGTCGTTCGCTGGTGATGAATCCGGCTGAACTCAAGAATACGGCTTATCATGAAGCGGGCCATGCCATTGTAGGTTTGCAGGTGCCTTATGACCCGTTGCACAAAGTGACGATTATTCCGCGTGGACGGGCTTTGGGTGTGACGATGAATTTGCCAGATGGAGACCGCCATAGCTATTCGAAAGAGTTTTGTGAATCGCGCCTGGCTGTATTGTTTGGTGGCCGTGAGGCTGAGCTTATTCTCGGTGGTGAAAAGAATGTGACCAATGGCGCGGTTGGCGACATTCAAATGGCCACATCTTTGGCCCGCGCCATGGTTATGGAATGGGGCATGAGCGACAAGCTTGGCCGGGTTCGCTATGGTAATAATGAGCAGGAAGTTTTCTTGGGTCACAGTGTGACTCAGAGCAAGAATCTGTCTGAAGACACAGCTAGATTGATTGATCTTGAAACCCGTAACCTGATTCAAGCTGGTGAAGCCAAGGCCAAGAAGATTTTAGCGAAGTACCGCAATGGACTTCATGCTGTGGCCAAAGCTCTATTGGAATTTGAAACTTTGTCAGGTGAAGATGTAAAACTGGTTTTGGCTGGCGGCAAGATCAACCGCGAAGAACCGCCAAAGACAAGGCCAACTACTAATTCGCCAACCGTGCCGCGCACAGGAAAGCGCGCTGGCGGCTTGGAACCTCAAACGCAGGCTTGAGTTTTCAAGCGTGACGCAAGTTTACCTCAGGCCTTTGGGCCTCGTATTTGGCCAAGACGCAAGCGAGATGATCGCGAGTAGCTTGGCCTTTTCGTTGGGGGGCATGCCGCATATTGCATTTGTGAGGGCTGAGGAAACTAGACGCGAAGGTAAGGCGATTTCGCGTCGAGTGATTGGACTTGCTGAACTTCGTGAACATGCGCTGATTGAAAAAGTCATCCGGAGGCGGCCTGACTTTGCAGGGTTGTCTCTCGACCAAGCACGGATCATGGGCATTGTGAATGTGACGCCGGATAGTTTTTCGGATGGTGGGAAATTTGACGTTGCTGATGCCGCTATTGCACATGGGCGGATGATGGCGGAGCAGGGTGCTGACATTCTGGATGTTGGTGGTGAATCTACGCGGCCAGGGTCAGACGAAGTTTCGATTGATCAAGAACGCGCTCGGATCATGCCGGTGATTTCGGCATTGGCTGCTGATTATGTTGTTTCAGTCGATACCCGCAAATCAATTTTGATGGGTGAGGCTGCCGCCGCTGGAGCAAAGATTGTGAATGATGTTTCGGCACTTGGTTTTGATCCGGCAAGTGCTGGTGTTGTAGCCAAGGC
>JAYVPZ010000377.1:0-4881 GCA_043757105.1 Aestuariivirga sp.
AAAATGCTGGCCAATGACTATGCCGGTCGCATTGAAACCTTTGGGCGCAAAGCGGGTGTAACGTCGCTTAAAATCAGCGAGTGGTCTGAATCGCAAAATCCAAATGTCAAAACCCGTATGGAAGAAGAGGCCAAAATACTTCTATCCACTGTTCCCCAAGGTGCGATTACATTTGTATTAGATGAGCGCGGCAAATCACATTCCAGTGAAGACTTTGCAAGTTTGATTCGCAAACACGCCGATCAAGGCGCAAATGATCTATGTTTTCTAATCGGAGGCCCTGATGGCCATGACGCCACAACCCGCACAAAAGCTAATCATCTCATCGCGTTAGGGCCCATGACATGGCCCCATCGTTTGGCTCGCATCATGTTGCTCGAACAAATTTACCGTTCACTCACAATTATGCTGAATCATCCCTATCACAGATACTAATCGCCCCATTTTCGACATGTGTTAAAGGCATTTTCGCAATCCATATGATGAATTCTATTTTGCGACACTGCGGACTTTTGCTGGCTCTGTCTTTGACAAGCGTGCCCGTTCTTGCTCAAGAGGCAGACCCTTCAGCAACGCTTGGTGAAGTTGAGCAAAATCTTAAAGATTCACAATCGCATCAAGCAACTCTGACTGCGGATATTGAAACTGCGGTCAAAGCCCAATCCGAAATTTCAGACAAACTCATCGCTCTGGCAAAAACTTTAGAAAACCAGCAGACTGCTGCTCAAACAGCAGATGCTAAAATTAGCCAACTCGCTTCTGAGTCAATCATCATCCGAAGCTCGCTTGCTGAAAAACAAGATCAGCTTTCAGAACTCCTTGCAGGCCTTCAACGCCTTGAGCAAAATCCACCACCAGCTTTAGTTGTTGAGCCATCAAATATATTAGAAGCCCTGCGTGGCGCCATGATGTTTGGCGCAGTGGTTCCTGAAATGCGCGACCAGGCATTGGAACTGCAAACCAATCTCAAACGCTTAGAAGCCATTAAGACTGAAACCGAAGATTCAATAAAATCTTTAACCGAAGCTCAGGCCGCGCTGAAAATATCACGAGCCGAACTCGAAAAACTTCAGATCGAAAAGAAAGCCTTGGCCGCAACCTCGGCCAGAGATCTCAAAACTGAAAAGCTTCGCTATGCTGATTTGGCAAACCAAGCAAAAACCCTAAAACAACTCTTGGCCGCAATCGAAGACGAAAAGAAACGTGCCGAAGCGCTCAAAACCGCCGAAGCCAAAGTGCGCGAAGAAGCTGAAAGTTTAAAAGCAAAACCACTCATGGTCTTCAGCCAAAGCAAGGGCAAACTTGATTACCCTGCACAAGGCGAAGTCTTAAAACAGTTTGGCCAAGACAATGGACTAGGCACAACACTGGACGGTTTGGCGCTCGCCACCCAACCAAAGTCCAACGTCATTTCCCCAGTTGATGCCAAAATTGAATTTGCTGGCCCCTTCCGTTCCTATGGTCAGCTCTTGATCTTGAACGCCGGAGAGGGCTATCTCTTACTCTTAGCAGGTATGAATCAAATTTCAGCTGAAATTGGGCAAACCGTTCGGGCGGGAGAACCGTTAGGAACAATGGGAGAAGGCCCATCGTCAGTGGCGCTTATCGGCAATGACATAAATAACGCACAACCTGTGCTATACGTAGAGTTTAGAAAAAACAATGAACCCGTTGATCCATCACCCTGGTGGGCTGAACGCAGAAAAGAGGCAATGAAATGAAGGTTACGACCCAAATGCGCAATATTGGATTGGTTTTAGTGGGCGCCGTTTCGGCTGTTGCAATCATGCAGGCCTTTAATGGCGCAACCGCCGCCACCAACGCCGAGACCTATAAACTTCTCAATCTCTTTGGCGATGTATATGACCGCGTGCGCGCAGATTATGTTGAAAAGCCCGACGAGAAAAAAATGATGGAAGCGGCCATCAACGGTATGCTGACATCGCTTGATCCCCATTCCAGCTATATGAATGCCAAAGAATTCGCTGATATGAATGTCAAAACCAAAGGTGAATTTGGCGGTCTCGGCATTGAAGTCACCATGGAAAATGGCGTCGTTAAAGTTATGTCACCTTATGATGGCACACCCGCAGCCAAGGCAGGCATTCTGGCCAATGATTTGATTGTAAAGATCGACGGCAAACAAGTCCAAGGCATCACCCTGAACGAAGCTGTCGATAAAATGCGCGGCGTTGTGGGCGCTCCAATTGTTTTGACAATCGTGCGCGAAAAGCGCGACCCCTTTGATGTGAAATTGGTGCGCGATGTCATCAAGATTGAATCGGTCAAATCCTCAATCGAAGCCAATGATGTGGGCTATGTGCGCATTTCAACCTTCAATGAACAAGCCGATGATGGCTTACAAAAAGCCATCAACGATCTTGATGCTAAAATGGGCGGTAAGGAAAAAGGCTTCATCCTTGATCTTCGCAATAATCCGGGTGGCCTCTTGCAGCAAGCCATAGCGGTCAGCGATGTGTTTATGGAAAAAGGCGAAGTGGTTTCCACCCGTGGCCGTAACGCTGATCAAGTTGAACGTTACACCGCCCAAAAGGGCGATTTAACCAACGGCAAAAAATTGGTGGTTTTGATCAATGGTGGCTCGGCCTCAGCTTCTGAAATCGTGGCTGGCGCATTGCAAGATCAAAAACGCGCCACCATCATTGGCACAACGTCATTCGGCAAAGGCTCGGTTCAAACCATCATTCCACTCGGCAATGAAGGTGCCATGCGCCTGACCACACAACGTTACTACACGCCGTCTGGCGCGTCGATCCAAGCTCGGGGCATTCGCGCTGATATCATCATCGAACAGCCTTTGCCGCCAGAATTGCTCGGCAAAAATGTTTCAACCGAGGGCGAAGTTGCATTGCCTGGTCATTTGGTCAATCCAGGCGCTGGTGATGAAGGCGGCGGCTCAGCTGCTTATGTGCCTGAAGACCGCACTAAGGATGTTCAATTGAAAGCCGCTATTGATTTCTTGCACGGTGAAAAAGTGGTGACCAATGTTGTGCCACCAGCTGTAAAACCAGCCGACGCAACCAAGCAATCGAACTGAAAGATCAAATAAAACAGGGCGGAACACATTGTTTTCGCCCCTTTTTCGATTACGGTTAATGAACCATTAAGCCTTGCCCACCACAGTGGCTAAAGACGAATCGAAGAGCTTTTATGCCCCGTGACGAATTAAAACAGCCGCTGCATCAGCGCCGCTTATCCCAAAGGATTTGGGAAAGGCGGCCTCATGCTTTGACCACGGCCTATGTCGCGGTGCTGACAGCATTTTTGAGCGGTGGCTTTTGGCTGACCAAACAGCCCATGCCATTTGCGGGCGAACCCATCATCACTCTCAATGTGCCACCTGTTGAGGAAATCAAGACTGCAAGTGTTGAACCGTTGCCTGATGCGGCTCCAGTGGAAACCATCGAGCCCGAACTTGAACCGACAAAACCGTCTGCAAAAATAGTTGAGCCTATTGACCAACAAAACTATCAACAAGACGCCACCATCTATGTCAGCTCGCGGCAGCCATTAACCAAAGCTCCTGCCACGGGTGCGGTTGAAGCAGCCAGCATGGGCCCATTGCCCCGCATCACCCAAAACGGCAAAAAACCTTCGGACATTTATGCCCGTCCCGTGCCCATGGGTCTCATCCATTCCGAAGCTCCCAAAATCATTATCATTTTGGGCGGCATGGGCCTAAATGAAAAACTCAGTACCGCTGCGTCCAAAGAACTACCAGCTGACATCACATTGGCTTTCGCCCCTTACGGCGATAATTTGCAAGCCCAAGTCGATAAGGCCCGTGCCAATGGTCACGAAGTTCTCCTGCAGCTGCCCTTAGAACCTGTAGGCTATCCCGCAACCAATCCCGGCCCCAAAACTTTGCTGGCCGATGGTCCGGACGCAACCAATCAAGAATCCCTGCAATGGCACATGAGCCGCTTTACCGGATACACAGGCGTGGTTAATTACATGGGTGGCAGGTTCCTGTCCTCAGACACTGCCGTGAAGCCCATGCTTTCTGAACTACGCAAACGCGGCATATTGTTTATGGAAGATGGCTCGCTTCCGCTGTCTGCCACAGATGGTGTCGCCAAAGCCATGAACATGGCTGTGCGCCACGCCAACTCCGTCATTGATCTGGATGCCAATCCGGTTTCCATTTCAGCGGCGCTCAATTTGTTAGAGGAAGAAGCCAAAACCAACGGCATCGCCATTGGCACTGGCACCGGCCTGCAAACCACCATCGATGCTGTAAACGAATGGGCCAAAACTGCGGGCGACCGCGGCGTAGTCATCATACCAGCTTCAGCCGCTTTCAAAGGTCGTCTCGGATGAGTGAACGTGTGAAACCTGAAATCGTGGCTTATCGCCCTTGCGTGGGTGTCATGCTCATCAATGCCCAGGGCCTCGTTTGGGTCGGGCGTCGATTTGAAAAACAAAATGATGATGGCGTTGGCAAGTGGTGGCAAATGCCCCAAGGCGGTATTGATAAAGGCGAAGACCCAGCAATTGCCGTCATGCGCGAGCTTCATGAGGAAACCGCTGTCACATCCGCTCATATCATTGCTGAAGCGCCGCGCTGGTATCAATATGATCTGCCCGAACATCTAATTGGCAAAAGTTGGGGCGGCAAATATCGCGGCCAAAAGCAAAAATGGTTTGCGCTCAAGTTCACGGGGCTAGACAGTGAAATCAACTTGAAGCCACCTGGCCATAAACAAGAATTTGATGAGTGGCGCTGGGTTAAAATGGATGAAATGCTGGATATTATTATTCCATTTAAACGCGAAGTCTATGTTGACGTCATAGCCGCTTTCCGGCATTTGGGCGCTTGAGGGGTTTAATATGAGCATTTCCCACATCATTTTTGATTGC
>JAYVPZ010000378.1:0-18884 GCA_043757105.1 Aestuariivirga sp.
AGCATGCCGCCCATATACATGACGTCAGGTTGCAAGATGTCCACGGCGCGTTTTTCAATCATCGCATCCCATGCGGTGAATTCGCAATCCTGCTCGCCACCGGCCACATCGATTGACAGCGCTCTTGTCACCTCCGCCGTCTGCTCAAACTCCCAATAGGGGCAGGGCTCTTCAAAATGAGTTATGCCTTCTTGCTCAAGTAGCTTGCCCACTTCGATGGCAGTCTTCGGCGAATAACATGAATTTCCGTCCACAAGTTTTGTAACACCATCACCAAGTGCACGAGACACGATAGGCACAATGGCTTCGGTGCGTCCCGGCCATTCATCCTTGTCGCGCCCGCATTCCGAACCAACACGCCATTTAAAAGCATCAAACCCAAATTCATCACGCAGTTTCAAAAACCGCGTTGCTTCATCTTCAGGCGTAATATTGCGTTTCATTGACGAGGCATAAGCGCGGATTTTACCCGGGCTACCACCGAGCAATGTGGCTACTGGTTTACCCTCTATTTTCCCACGCAAATCCAATAAAGCCGTATCAAGCCCCGTCATCGCACGGCGCAAATAGCTGCCCGGATATTTATGCTCACGCTCACTGATAAAGTCTAACGTATCAGCAAAATCCAAAGCATCTGTGCCCAGCGCGTGCCGCGCCACTTGGCGGTGGAATACCTCGCAGGTGATGTCAGCATTATAGGTTGAAACCTGCCCCCACCCTTGTGCACCGGTTTCAGACGTGGCCCGCACAAAGCCAACAAATTCATTGCTGAAAGTTTCAAGTTTTTTGATTTTCATATGAAGAAGTTAATCAATATAATTTGAACCTATAACTTACATAATAAAGGAAAATATTTATCTAGTCGTCATTCCGACGAAAGTCGGAATCCAGACTTTCAACAGGCTAAAATACGGCAAGTCTGGATTCCGGCTTTCGGCGGAATGACGGTCAGAAAAAGTCATACTTTAAATAGTGGAATACCCGTTGCACCCATTACAAAAATACCGACGGTCAAAAATGTCATAGCAATCGCCGCACCATAAACCATACGCCGATCACCGCTCATTGCAGCCAACGGTATAAACTGCGCCGCATGCAGCCCGACAAAATGCGCAACTCGTAAATCGCCTCCCGTGGTTGACCAATTAAAAAACGCCAGCGCATTTGCATCACTTTGAACACCACCTATCCAATGGCTCGTCTGTGCCGACATATATCCACCCGCTATCGTGCCTAATAATGCACCAACAATCAATGCAATTCCCGCCGCCTCGGCCCAAAGACCAGAGCGTCCCTGAAGCCAAATTTTCCAACCAATCAAAGCTGCCGTACATGTCAGAGTCAGAGAACCGACACCCATCAAGGCATAACCAATGATTCCTGAAAGCGAAGTGGAATTGAAATGTGAAGCCTCGGCTCGTGATGCACGATAAATCATATAGATCATTTCGCCCCAACCGGCGATGATCATCAATGCGACTGCCCAGTTGATGCTCCGCCAGTGGCCGTCAACGCGCGGCATTTGCGACAACGCCCAACTTACGGTTCCGTATTGAACAGCCAACGAGAGAAAAAAACTTCGCAGGCTTATCCCAAACGCTGACGCCGTTTAACAACCGCGCATCAGCAAAATGAAACATGAACATCAATGCCGATCCGATCAGCATAGCCACCACCGTTCGCCACAACCACATATGTCCGTGGCGCACATCATTGACCAAACCAATTATTTTCGAGTCGCGATAACGCGGCGCAGTTTCAATCATGCTCATGCTGCAATTTCCTTCTTTGCCAAAGCAGTTCGCACAATCACAAAGCCAACATACCCAATCGGCCCGAACATAAATGTGAGTGGCAACAGAACGATGAGGAACACGTGCGAAATGCCAAGCTTCATAATATCGCGCGCGATCAATGCGCCGATGAATAAATCAAACGTCAAATAGTGAACCCAGCCGGCCAGTGCAGCCCAAGGGAAGGTAAACAGCTTTTGCACATTGGCCAGCGTGTCAAATCCACCCTCAGCTTTGAAAAAGAACGCGACAATCAAAATCGTATAGAACACCGAAAGCCCGAGCGGAAAAACCCGCCCCGCAATTACATCGCGCAGCAGCGGCCTGTTCCAAACAACACTGATGCCCAAAATAATCCACCCCAACAGCGCCACGGTGTTGGCTAAACTAAATAAAAAATCTGCGGTCAATTGTAATTCCTCCATATCTTTACAATGTAAACATATAATGCAAATAAATCTGACAGTGTCAAGTTTATTTTTACATTGTAAAGATCGAGCGATTCACATAGGTATATCTGATGTCTTCCTCATCAGCAAAACCTTATCATCACGGCGACTTGCGCGAGCAGTTGCTTCTTGCTGGTGAACAGGCGCTTTTAGAAATGCCAATTGATGATGTTTCTTTGCGTGAAATTGCCCGTCGCGCGGGTGTCTCGCACGCAGCACCCAAACATCACTTTGCTTCAATGGCGGATTTGCTGGGCGAGATTGCCGCGCGTGGGTTTCAGAAATTTGTATTCGCCTTAGGCAATGCCGCCGAAGAATCCAAAAGCCAAACCGCCGAAGATCGCCTCTATGCCATGGGCCGCGCCTACTTGCGCTTCGCAGACGAAAATTCTGCCGTCTATAGCTTGATGTTTGGACAGGTCGTCAAAATGTCCATGACCCCAGCCCTCACCCTGTCTTCTTACGAAGCCTGGTCTCAACTCGAAAACGCCGTGGCCCAAGTGACAGGAGCCTTGCGCGCACCCATCGCCGCCACCCATGTCTGGTCGTCCGTACACGGATTATCCATGCTCAAATCTGCGCGTCGCCTGCCACCTCATGTGTCACTTCACTCTGTCGAAGAAGATAATCTGCGCATGATGATCGCTGGCTTGAAAGAAGCATAATGGAATTTACAACAATGGCGTTACTCGCCCTTGCAGCTTTTGTTGCAGGTTTCGTTGATTCAATTGCGGGTGGCGGCGGATTGCTGGCACTCCCTGCTTTGTTGCTGGCTGGGCTTGATCCTGTGTCAGCTCTCGCCACCAATAAATTACAAGGCAGCTTTGGAACAGCATCTGCCACTTATGCATTCTGGCAAAAAGGCCACATCAAAATCAAAGATCATATCCCAACCATTGCGGCCACGTTCGTCGCAGCGTGTTTCGGGGTGCTTGCCGTGAATTATGCGCCCAAAAACCTGTTGGCCGTTGCCCTGCCCATCCTCTTGGTTTTGATCGCCATCTATTTTGCACTCTCTCCGCGTCTCACCAATGAATCCAGAGCACCGCGCATTCCGCCCGCAGCCTTCGCTTTCGGAATCGCGCCAGCATTGGGTTTTTACGACGGCATATTCGGCCCGGGTACAGGTTCGTTCTTTATGTTGAGCCTCGTTACGCTTATGGGGCTGGGCTTGATGCAGGCCACCGCGAAAACAAAATTACTAAACTTCACATCCAACATCGCATCACTATTGATCTTCGCTTTCTCGGGAAAAATATTTTGGATCATCGGCCTCATTATGGGTGTTGCTCAATTTGCAGGCGCCCAACTGGGAAGCCGCTATGCCATGAAACACGGCGCGAAAATTATTAGGCCATTGCTGGTAATTGTATGTTTGGCAATGGCAACCAAGCTGTTGCTTGATCCCACCAATCCGCTCAGAGCGTTTTTTCCATAAACACACTTAAGGGATCCAATTCATAACCACCAAACGGCCCTCGATCCACATACCCAATGGTTCGGTAAAGCCCCAGAGCTTCGGGTTGAGAGACTCCAGTTTCCAATCGCGCGACTATAAAACCCAAAGCGCGTGCTTCTTCCTCCAAAACAACCATCAACTTGCGCGAAAGCCCAAGCCCTCGTGCCGTTGGATCAATATAAACGCGCTTGATTTCGACATAGTCCGCATGCGCCCAAAACCCACCACAACCTTTGATTACGCCATCAATCAGCACACCAAAGAAATTCATCTGTGGACGGAGCAATGTATCGATGTCCAGCATATGATTGCTCTCTGCCGGATAAAGCGCGGCTGCGTAGTCATCACTAGATTGTAGCAAGCGACGATACTCATCCCCGCGCGGATCAGCGCGAATAATCTCAATCATTATTGAAACGCTTGGATCCCCGTCTGGGCGCGGCCCAAGATAAGCGCGTGCACATCATGTGTGCCTTCATAGGTGTTCACGGTTTCAAGGTTCACCATGTGGCGGATCACATGATATTCTTCCGAAATACCGTTGCCGCCATGCATGTCACGCGCCATGCGGGCCACATCAAGCGCCTTGCCGCAATTATTGCGCTTCATCAGCGAGATGGCGGGTGGCGCACAAGTTCCACGCTCAAGCCCGCGCCCCAATGCCAAACAGCCATGCAAGCCCAACGAAATTTCAGTTTGCATATTTGCTAATTTCAGCTGCACAAGTTGATTGGCGGCCAGCGGCTTACCAAACTGTTTGCGGTCAAGCGTATATTGCCGTGCGCGGTGCCAGCAATCTTCAGCCGCCCCCATCACACCCCAAGCAATTCCAAAGCGCGCTTTATTTAAACATGAAAACGGCCCACCCAAACCTTTGGCCAAAGGTAACAATGCATCCTCAGACACTTCAACATTTTCCAAAACAATCTCACCCGTGATTGAAGCACGCAAAGAAATTTTGCCTTTAATTTCAGGCGTGGTGAAACCCTTCATGCCGCGCTCAACCACAAAGCCACGAATGTCGTCATCCAGCTTGGCCCAGATGATTGCGATATCCGCAATCGGCGAATTTGAAATCCACATCTTCGCGCCGTTGAGAACATAACCACCCTGAACTTTAACAGCACGCGTCTTCATGCCACCAGGGTCAGAGCCGGCATCAGGCTCAGTCAAACCAAAGCAACCGATCATCTCACCTGTCGCCAGCTTCGGCAGATATTTCATCTTCTGCGCTTCAGTACCAAACGTCTCAATTGGATGCATCACCAAAGAATTCTGCACACTCATCGCTGAGCGATAGCCAGAATCCACGCGCTCCACTTCGCGCGCAACCAAGCCATAAGCCACATAGCCAAGGCCCGACCCGCCATATTTCTCGTCAGTCATCACACCGAGAAACCCCATGGCGCCAAGCTCGGTCATAATCTCCAGATCAAACCGCTCATCCCGAAACGCGCTCAACACCCGCGGTTGCAATTTATCCTGCGCAAAAGCTCGCGCAGAATCGCGGATCATGCGCTCCTCTTCCGTCAACCAGCTTTCCAAATCGAGCGGGTCTTCCCAGTTGAAATCAGATTGTTTTGCCATGTGAACTCCAGAATTTTTTGCAGCATAAACTGCCGTGCTATTTGATCAAAGCCGAAAGCGTCTTGAACATCGGTGTTCCAGCCTTTTCCATCAGCTCGAAAACGGCCATTTCGGTGTTAATCACTTGAATGCCAATACCTCGTAATCGGTCAAAGGCCAATGCGGCGGATTCCACCTTTCGCGATCCCATCGCATCAGCCACCGCAAAAACCCCAAACCCCGCATTATAAAGGTCGATGCAAGACTGTAGCACACAAACATGCGCTTCAATGCCTGCAACAATAATCAAAGGCCGTTCGTGTTCATGTAGATCAATGAAATGTTTGCGCATCGTGGCATCACGCCAACAAGAAAATGTCATTTTCTCAAAAACCTTGGCGGATGGTAGAAGCAACTCCGGCACTGTGTTGCCCAGCCCTTTCGGATATTGCTCCGAAACTATGACCGGAATTTCCAAAGCCTGCGCCGCCTTTAGTAATATCTGACAACGCGAAACCACCAAATCTGATTCAACCATAGCGGGCAGCAGGCGATCTTGCACGTCAACAATGAGGAGCGAAGATTTTGAGGATTCAAGCAACATCAGTTAGACCCTTCACTTGGATAGCCCGCTTCACGCTGGTGCTTAATGGCCAGAATCACAATCTCATTTGTCTCACGAACGATTTCATAAAGGGAAACAAAACCCTGCTCCCCAAAGGGAACCACCAATTCGCGGCGCGTTAACGAACCACGCCACGGTCGGCCTGCTTGAGGAAATTTTCGGAGCAGTTGAAACGCAGCAATAATGGTATTGATTGCGCGCTCAGCAATAGCTTTGTCACGAGTCTCGTAAAAATTGCTAATCGATTTCAATCTTAATGAGGCATTGTTCGAAAGTACTATTTTTCCCATGGGGGAAGTTCGCCTCTGCCCGATTTGGCCCAAGCTTCAATCGACTGGAGTGAAAGGTGCAATCCCGTTTCTTTATAGTCTTTCCAAGCAGCCTCAGCCTCTTCATGAAAGCTCTGGCGCATTTCTTCCCGTTCAAGAAATCCAACGACTGCCTCGCGCATCAAAAAATGCGCTGAGCGCTTTTGCTTCTTTGCGATAACGGCAAGCCGCTCGCGTTCGTCGTCTGAAAGTTTTAGAGATACAGCAGTGGTCATAGCAACCTCAGTATTAAAAGGTATTACTTTTGCATACCACCGAGTGGTCGCTGAGTCAAACCTTCCCCGAAACCTTCAACCCAAAGGCATAAACCTCCGCCACTTCCTTTAATCGGTCAAACCGCCCCGATGCTCCACCATGGCCCGCACCCATGTTAATTTTCATCAGCAATAAATTTGAACCCGTATTCAATTCGCGCAGCCGCGCAACCCATTTAGCAGGCTCCCAATAAGTTACACGTGGATCCGTTAATCCGCCGATGGCAAACAAATGCGGATAAGCCATGGCGCGCACATTATCGACGGGCGAATAACTGGCGATGGTTTTGTAAGCTTCAGCGCTGGCAATAGGGTTGCCCCATTCGGGCCATTCTGGCGGGGTGAGGGGAAGTGTGTCGTCCAGCATTGTGGTCAACACATCGACAAATGGAACTTCTGCAACAATGCCGTTAAACATGTCCGGTGCCATATTTACAACAGCACCCATCAACATGCCACCAGCACTTCCACCTTGGGCCACGATCTTGCCTTTCGATGTAAACTTCTCGTTGATCAAAAATTGGCCGACTGAAATGAAATCTTTAAATGTGTTGGTTTTAAATTCCAGCTTCCCTTTTTTGTACCAAGCGCGGCCCTTCTCTTGCCCGCCGCGAATATGCGCAATCGCATAAACAAATCCACGATCAACAAGAGATAAGATATTAGTGTTGAAACCAGCAGGCATTGAAATGCCATAAGATCCATAACCATACAGCCAAAGTGGTGCCGATCCATCAAGCGGCGTTGATTTTTTATAGAGAAGCGTCACAGGAATATTCTCGCCATCATGCGCCTTGGCTTGCACACGCCGTGTTTTATACAGCGATGCATCATGACCCGATGGTATTTCTTGCGTCTTGCGCAATACACGCGTTCGCGTTTTCATATCGTAATCGAAAACTTGGCTCGGCGTCGTCATAGACGAATAAGAAAAGCGCAGTGTATCGGTGTCATATTCACGCATCTCGCCAATGCCGAGTGAATAGGCTTCTTCGTCAAATGCGATGGAGTGTTCTTCACCCGAATTCATATCGCGTATCACAATGCGGGGCAGGGCGTTTTCACGCTCCATTCGCACCAACCAATTTTTCAAAACCATCATTGAGATAATGAATATGCCGGGCCGATGTGGAATGAAATCTTTCCAATTTGCGGGTGAAGGATCAGAAACCGACGCTTCAACAATTTTATAATCTTCTGCATCGTTCACATTGGTTTTTATCAGAAATTTGTCATTCCAGTGTTCAACATCAGCTTCTATTTTGTCAGCGCGAGAAATCATCAAGCGCGGTTCGGAATTTGGTTTATCCGCATCAATCAACCAAACCTCAGACGTATCATGATCATGAATATCGACTGTGATAAATTTCTCGGATGAAGTTGAACCAACACCTGTAAACAGGCCTGTATCCTTTTCCTCATAAACCAAACGATCAGCAGATTGTGCCGTACCCAAAACATGCACCCAAGTTTTCAATGGACGGTGGCTTTTATCTTGCGTTGTATAAAAAAATGATTTTCCATCAGCAGCCCACACTGCATCACCCGATGTATTTTCCAAAACATCATCATGATCAAGCCCCGTGCTTAAATCACGAACCCGCAGCTCATAAAATTCTGATCCCTTATTATCGTAAGACCAAGCCGCCAGATTATGATCGGGCGAAAGTGCAATGTCACCGAAGCTGAAATATTCATGGCCCTTTGCCAGAGCATTACCATCAAACAAAAGCTGATCATCACCACCAGATTTTAAGCGTCGTAGGAATCGCGGATATTGCCCGTCCACAACATAAGCGGACGAATAAAAATATTTACCGTCGGGAGCCGGAACAGACGAGTCATCCTCTTTGATGCGTCCCTTAATTTCGGCAAACAGTTCTTCCTGCAAAGCTTCCGTGTCAGCCATTTGCGACTTCGTGTAAGCATTCTCGGCTTCCAAATAGTCGCGGATGTCTTGTGGTAGAAGTGATGGATTTTGCATCACCTCTTGCCAGTTTTCAGCTTTCAGCCATTTATATTTATCATGCTTCGTAATGCCGTGATGGGTTCCGGTCGTTGGAATTTTCTTTGCAATGGGAGCTTTCAAAATCTTGTCTTAACCTTCATCTTCAGGGTGAAAATCTAGGGCCGCACCATTAATACAATAGCGCAGTCCTGTTGGTTTTGGGCCATCATTAAACACATGGCCCAAATGCGAATCGCAATCAGCACAATGCACTTCAGTGCGAGTCATAAAAAACTTGCGGTCAGTATTCGTGCCAACAGCATCGGCTTTAACCGGCTCATAAAAACTCGGCCAGCCTGTTCCTGAGTCAAATTTGCTGTCGGAAGGAAAAACCGCATTGCCGCATGCCACACACACAAACATGCCTTCGCGTTTCTCTTCATTCAGCGCACTGGTAAAAGCACGCTCCGTGCCATGCTCGCGCGCAACGTGATAAGCTTCAGGTGAAAGCTCTTTTTTCCATTCAGCTTCAGGTTTGGTAATTTTGCTCATCTCATTCTCCTCAGCCTCCAATATGTGGACAGCCGTTTGATTTGTGAAGCTCCCTACACGCAATTTTACCAAACATTAACCACGACTGCAAAGGAATGAGGCTGAAACGCTGCAATTAACCAAGCTTGAAGTGCCAAGCTGCTTTGATCCCCTCGATAGTTTGGGATTAGTGGGAAAAACGATGACGGATTTTGCAGCATCGCAGGGACAGATTCCTGTGAACGCGCTTGCCCTAATAACTGGGGCGGATGCGGCTGATGCTTTGGCTCCTGCTCGGAAATCCGTTTCCGCTGAGTCTTTCCGCAAACTCACGTCTTTGCTGAAAAGGCCGAATATCCAAGCAATTGTTCCGCCCCTTGGAATTCAATCTAAGCCAATTGAAATTATTGATCCTCCAGTGATTGAGATTTTTGTGTCGCCGTTAACGCATGGACTAGCAGCAATTAATCAAACTCAGCCTGCGCCAATCGAAGTTGAAATCGCATCGGTTCAAATTGATCTGCCAGAATCAGAAATCGTTCCAGAATTGGAAGCGGCAACTGCAGCACCCATAGCCTCGGTTCAGGAAGCCCCCAGAAAACCAGCAGCTGCGCAAAAACCACGTGATGCTTTTGCTGTAACTCCCGGAATTGTTCCACAGCGTCAGCCAACCGTGCCTGTGCAGCAAACACCTGAACAAGAGCAGGAAGCAGCCGAACTCGCGCGTTCGTTGTTAGATATGATGTCAGCAGGTTCGAGCACGGGTTTGCCGCAAGAGCGTGCATTGGCCGCTGATACATTATTGCGCATGTTGCCGCGCTTACCGCTCAAATCTCTCATCGTACTGTCAGAACGCGTCCGCATGATGGATGCGCCACCACATCTTTTGATGGCAAAGTTGATCGCTGATCCCAACATTGGTGTATCGGGGCCATTGCTTGAAGATTGTATGCACATATCCGATGAAGATTTAATCATGGTGATTGGTGATGGCGATTATGCAAAAATTCGTATGATCGCAAGGCGTCGCAGGTTGCCGCGCGCGATCACTAATGAACTTGTCAAAACCGGTGATGATTCTGTGTTGCTGACACTGGTGCGCAATTTAGGTGCGGAAATTCCACAGGAATCTTATTTGGCATTGTCTGAATATGCCAAGGAATATCCAGATCTTTTAGCTCCACTTTGCACGAGACCAGATTTGCCAGTTCCATTTGCTTTCGAAATGTTCTGGTTGGCACCCGTTCAGTTGCGTCGTTATTTGTTGAGCAGGTTTCTCACTGATTCAGAAACGCTGACAAAGATTTTGAAAATCACCCGGGTCACAGGTGTCGAAGAACAAGCTGAAACGAAATTTACTTCCATCGAAGAAATTTCCGCTGCATTAGATTTAGCAGGTGAAGGCGATGTGGATGGAGCCGCCTCCGCACTTGGCAAGTTTGCGGATATAAACGTTGCTACAGCGGCCCGCATCCTGAGTGACAATCAAGGCGAACCACTGGCTGCTCTTTTGAAAGTAGTAGGAGTTGTGCGCGGACAAGTTGCTGAAATTTTTGAAAAATTACAAAAATCATCATCGGGATTGATTGATCCATCACGTGTTGTGGATGAATTACAATCAACATTTGACTCATTGTCCTTCAACAAGGCCCGCATCCTGTTGACATATTGGGACTGGGCAACGTTGAAAACGGGCCCCTATGCCCCTCTCAATTAACAAAAAATTATCAATTCGAACATGGATCAGTAATTTATTAATCTCTGACTCTTGCGGATCAGCCGTCACCGATTCATAACTAGCCGACTCGGTAAGGGACACCGATTCGGTACGGGGGCTGAGGCGACAGTGTTGATAAAACCGGAAACAGGTGCGTTTCGGGCACAATTGTTTGTGCCTGAGCAACGCCAACTCTTTGACTACTGGCTTGAAAAGGCTGCTGGCAGAAAAATGCCGACACGCGCCGATATCCAGCCAACACAAATCCCACGCATCTTGCCTGCGATCAGCCTCGTCGATATCAACCACGATTTGGGCAAGAGCCGCATTCGCCTCGCTGGAACCCGTCTTCGCGAAATTTATGATCGCGAAATCACCGGCATGTGCATTGAAGATTTAGATTGGGGCGATAAGCGCGATTATTGGCTGGCCTCATATCGGCGCACTGTTGAAGACGGCGTTCCAACTCAAGGCATCATCAGGGGCCCGCGCAGCCATAAAGAACATCTCGTGCAATATTGGCTCAAGCTTCCGCTGAGCATTGAAGACAGTGGCGAAATAAAAATTCTCCTATGTTTTGATTACTTTATGCCTGCTTCTGAACGATTAGAAGACCAGCGTTTCGCAGCTGGTGCTTGATTTCATAAAATAGGTATTGATTCATTGTGAAAGTAATGCTAGTTTGGACTTCTTAACAGGAGTCCGGCATGATCAACCAAGCAACATTTAAAAATATTGAAGCCAGCGAAAGCCCTTTAGCAAGATTGTTTTTGCGTAAAGACGCAAGCGGAAAAACCTATATTGACGGCAAGCAATTTCTGGCAGGCGAAAAATTGCGTAAGGACTATGAGCAAGCTCATATGGCCCAGCGCGTGACAGGCGCTTATGAAGAATCAGCGGGTTCCGGCGGAAGGCATTGGCAAATGAGCGATAATGCCGTGACTAAAATGAATGATAATGCTATCGCTGCGCGCGAAAGATTGCATCATGCTTTTGCAGCGGTCGGTCCAGAGCTGTCCGGCATTCTCTACCAAGTGTGTTGCGTGTCTTCTGGGTTTGAACATGCCGAGTTGGCTTTAACATTACCACCCCGCAGTGGAAAAGCAGTTTTAGCTTTAGCCCTTACACGGTTGGCCCGCCACTATGGTTTAATAAGAACCCGAAATACCACACCTAAAGATTCGATCAGCCATTGGGCGGTTGACAACTATCGGCCTTCAATCATGCCGCAGCAGCATCAGCCTTAATCCGCGCCACCATCGAAGCCAATCCATTTGAGCGCTGCGGTGTGAGATGATCTTTCAGTCCAAGCTTTTCAAAAATTCCAGCAGCGTCCGAGGCGATAATTTCCGGCAGAGTCATTGGCGCAAACATCATGAGGACAATTGCTATTAAACCCTTCACGATCAAAGCGTCGCTATCGCCTTGCAAAAGCAAATACTTTCCCTTGCCACTGTCGACAACACGCGAATGAATCCAAACCTGGCTCGCACAACCCATAACTTTTGTTGACGGTGTTTTCAGCGCATTATCCATCGCTGGAACAGCGCGGCCCAATTCAATAAGATGACGATATCGGTCTTCCCAATCATCAAGCAGTTCAAAATCCGAAATGAGATTATCAACGTCAGCGTTCATCACACAGCACAGATAGGCGGAAGACTATTGAAACTCAACCCTTTGCTTGGGTTAAGGTGCCACGCCAAGCAGGCACTAGGTCTTCAATTTTGAGAGTGGAGTTTTCGGCAATTGTGCCACGTAGTTTTGTTTTGGCGACAACACTTGTATTAGGTTCACCCGCCGCCATATTTTCCGGCACGACAGCAGTTTGCCCTTTGGCCGATTCATTAGCCCACTCATAAAGCAACTTAGCGCCATACTTGGCCTTGCCTTCCATTGAGCCTGCAATATATTGCGCAGTCGTGCAGACTTGTGGTTTGCGATCGCAAAATCCTTTGAGATCAGCAACAGTATCGGCAGCCGCGGCAATATAGGCCCAACTTGAAGAGTCAGGCATAACCATCGCCGTTTGTCCCGCTTGCATCGTTGCAGGTGCCGAAGGCATAGCAAATACAAGGCCGCTTACAAATATTGCTTTTCGAATAAGTCCCATCTCGTCACCTAGTTTCTCGTCCCACGCTGAGGTGATACAATACCGACGTTTAGCTCTGGTGAAATGCGCCGCGAAGATTTGTATCAAATGTGATGTGATCCATTAAGGCGAGATTAACCCTGAGGCCCGTGAGCCAGCTTACGAAACGAAAACTAGCTTCAGACCATCGTTTTGAAAGGGGCTGTTAACCTAAACAATGGCAAATTAAGGCGAATGAGAACAAAATTGTTGTTTCGGGTCTCGGCGGTGGAAAGTCTGTAATGCGTGATATTTTGGATGATGATGAACGTAAGGTTAAGCCTTTAAGCCTTCTCATGCTGATCACCAGCGCTGTTTTGGGCTCAATGATCATTTACAATACCATGTTTGCCCAATTACCAGCGGGCCGCGTGAACGTCGCGGTTGGCGCATCCACGCATGTTGATGTTCTCGCCCCAGCAGATATCACTAATACTGTCGTTTTCAAATATGATGCAACAGTTGAAGAAGTGCAGCGCGAATTATTGGCCACAGGACAATTTAAAGGTTTGGTCGATGGTGTGAACGGCCAAAAAACCAAAATTGCCGTTCAACAATATCAACAGGAAGCGGGCTTAGCGACCACAGGTGAAATCACCCCTGAACTTATCAATCACATTCGCTACACACGTAAAGTGAAAGCGGCATCGGAATATACGGGCAGTATTGCGCCAGCAGCGCCGCCGCCAGACGTTGAATCACCGCTCGCAAAAGCGGCGCTTATAGCTTCGTCAGAGCCATTAACTGAGGCAGCTGCAGTTCCTCAGACAAAAAAGCTAGTCCAAAATACGCGGGTTCTCAATGTGCAGCGCGCGCTTGAAGCAAAGGGTTATACAGTCGGCGAAATCAACGGACAGATGACCCCGGCTACACGCGCCGCCATCTTGCAGTTTGAATTGGACAATGGATTGGCCATGGATGGTGTGGTTGATCCGCCGTTGCTCGCTGCATTAGCCAGCAACTAATTGCAATAAGTTTTCAAATGCGGCTCAAGTCAGACATCTGGGTCGCAGCACTACTCCGAAGATGTGCAGGGCAGGGGCACTTTGGCGCTGTAATTCATCATGGCGCTAATGAAGCAGGAGCGGTCTATATATACATCAACCACCTAAATGGTACGTACGACCTTTTAAGCCCACCGCCGGGGCCCGCTTATAACGAAGAGGGTGAGCGTCGTTTCATACTAGAGTTCAATTCTCCCGTTGATTGGGAGAAGGCCAGCTCCGTCATATCTCGCCGCCACAAGTCGGATCCAGATCTATGGGCCGTAGAAATCGAAGATCGACATGGGCTTGCATCAATTAAGATTGAGACTGAAAACTTTAGCTGATTATTAACCATGTCCGTTCTTATTGGGCGCTTATCGAACAAATGACGGATGAGGAAATACTATGGCTTCGGTGACTGCGTTAGCGGATTGGCCAAAACAAACAAAGCTTCGTGAGCCCCATCAAGGCTCGGCGCAAGTGTTGATATTCAATGGTGTTCGATTTGAACGCCTGCGCGAGGAGCCCCAACCTATGGCGCGCGCGATGCGTATTCCGAATCGTCATAATCAAGCGACCGCTGAAGAATTGGAATAAACTAAGAACCCGTCGAAGGCTTGCAAATGCTGCCCTTCATTGCCGCCTCAATCTGTGGCCGCATCAATTCATCAGAAATTGGAATCCAAATAACAGCAATACCGCGTGACTCTGGCGTTTCTGCATGCCAACCCAAATTTTCTGTCTGAGTTAAATCTTCGGCGCGTCCATTACCCATCAATTGTTCAAGAAAAGATTTGGTTTTTGAAAGTTCAACTTTAAACTCGGATGTGCCAGCTTGCACATCGTTCAAAGCATAAACCTGCCGGCCTGACTGTGAATAAACCGAGAATGTCCAATAAGATCGCGGCAACTTTGCCTGCAACGCGATAGGCCCATTGCTTAAATCAAATTTGCAAAGGCCAATGATCGATTTAGACGTAGCAGCAGGAAACAGATTTGTTTGGTTTTGACGATCAGCGATAAAAAACTGATTATAGGCCTGGCTCGTCGTCGCCTCGCTCAGATTTCGGGTGAACAGGTAACTCGGTAAAAATAACACATAAGTCACATGAGTGACGATCCCTACTAAAACTGCGATCACAAGCCAATACATCCGCCCCATGTTAGCAACCGCGCTTCGTGACAGTGGGAAGCACCGTGGCCTCCCCCAGCATGGCTTCATTGATAACATAACGCAGCACTAGAGCGTTGCTGTCGGCGGGCGCTATCCAATTACCGGGCATCGGTCGCGCAGAAATCGAAATCTTCAAATCACCGTCTTGGTTCACCACGGCTTCGCCAGCGCTCAGTTCAGAATGTGCGGCCATCACACCCGAAGGTGCAATGCTCAATGTCCACCAACGTGCCGACGTCACTTTTCCTTCAACAACGTAAACGCAATCAGCCCGCAATCCATTGCCATCTTCATCAACACTGCGCACAAAATATTGGGCGGATTTCGGCGGGGGCAGTTGTCCATTTCCTAAAAAATGTCCAAGTGAATAAATCAAAAGGTTATCCTTTTCGCCTAGCCGCCATTCAGACCAACGCGGCGAAGCTGCAACCGGCTTTAGTCCGGCTGACCCCAATGCATTGATTGCTGAAACAATGCCGAGAACCAGCCCGATCAAAAGTGCAACGCCGGAAATAGTGGTTCGTCTCATTGTTCAAAAAGAGCCCATTCAGTCTTTTTCAATTTAAAGTTTTATTCGCGGCGCACCAGAAAAATGTTTCTTTTATACAAGTTTAAAATCCAAAAATGCCCTTTTGTTTTTTCTTGGTCGATTGCCCACCAAACAGCAAATCCATCAATGTCTTGCGTTTTTTTGCAGTGACATTTGGCTTTGGCAAAACCAAAGTATTGGCATTTGAAATGCTATTAACCTTAGGCCGCGGCGCTGTACGAGCTGCAATAGGTTGCGCATTAGAAATTTGCTGCTCTGGTGTGTCAAAGAGATTGAACATACCGTCGAGAACATCTTTTGCATCGGCACTTGGGCCATCTCCTTCGGCCAGTTCTGGCGAGGCAGGGTCAACGCTAACGAGTGCAATGTTGTCATTTGAAGGTTGCGCTATTGCTACAAGATCGGCATTCACCAAGGCAGGCGGTGGCGCTGTGTAAGTATCATCAAGTTCAACACCCGGCATGCCCACTGGCTTTAATCCAGCTTCGGCGACATCCATAATCCGTTTCCAAGCAGGTGCAGGCACACGCCCGCCAGTAACAGCATTTGCTTTCGTTCCATCCATTGACGAGTTGTCATCATTGCCCACCCAAACACCTGTCACATAATGTCCCGTGTAACCCAAAAACCAAGCGTCACGAAAATTTGCGTTAGTTCCAGTTTTGCCGGCAACAGGCATATAACCAAGTTGCGCACGTGTCGCTGTGCCTTGCATCACCACATCATGCATCATAGAATTAAGCTCAGCGACTTTTTCAAAAGCCACGACCTGCTGTTGGTCAAAGCTATTGGCCCCGTGGTTGTAGATCAAATCACCATTGGGTCGCCGGATTTCGACAACGGCGTAAGGCTTGGCAAGTTTTCCACCTGCAGCCAAAGTTGCATAGCCAGTGGCCAAGTCCATCAAAGTTAAGGCACTAGTACCAATTGCCATCGTAGGGTAGGGATCAATCCTGCCTTGAATACCAACGCGGTGCACGGTTTCTTCAACAGCTTGGCGGGTAAATTCTTTCATAAGCTTAACAGCAATGGTGTTTACGGAATGGGTCAGCGCATTCCAAAGAGGCATGCGGCCACGATAGCCGTCTTCGAAGTTATGGACACACCAGTCTCTCACACAAGTTGGTTCATCAACAACAATCGTGTCACGGGTGTATCCATGTTCGAGGGCCGTCAAATAAACGAAAGGTTTGAAAGCTGAACCCACTTGTCGCTTTCCCGCAGTTGCGCGATTGAACTGGCTGTCGCCATAATCACGCCCACCGATGATGGCCCTCACCGCACCATCGGGTGACATGGTAATCGATGCAGCTTGACTGAAATTTCGGTCTGGGCCTTGCGTATCAACCACATCGTTGATGATGAGTTGGCTTGCGTCTTCCAATCGTGAATCGATGGTCGTTTTGACTTCCACTACAAAGTTGCCCATCAACCCTTGTTTTTGCATCACATCAAGTGTGTCTTGATAAGCCCAATCCAAAAACCAGTTAGGGCTGGCTAGTTCATCTTGATGCACAATCTGAGCCGGTTCGCGTTTTGCCTGCAAAAGTTCACCTTGGTTGATGAAGCCTGCATCAAGCATGCGGTATAAAACAACTTGGCTGCGCGCCCGTGAGGCCTCAGGATTTGAATGCGGCGCGTAATTTGTTGGGGCCTTGAACAGGCCTGCTAAAACCGCTGACTCAGATAAATTGATATCGCGAACCGATTTGCCAAAATAAAATTGCGAGGCTGCTTCAACCCCATAATTGCCGCCGCCAAGATAAGACCGATCTAGATACAGTTTTAAAATTTCTTCTTTTGAAAGCCGCGCCTCAATCCACAGCGAAAGAAAAGCTTCATTCACTTTGCGCCTAATCGTGCGCTCTGGTGAAAGAAATAAATTTTTCGCAACCTGCTGCGTGATCGAAGACCCACCCTGTTTGCTGCCGCCACCCTTTGCATTGTGAACCAGGGCGCGCATTGTGCCGATCACATCAACGCCAAAATGATCATAGAAACGCGCATCTTCGGTGGCCAATACGGCCTTGATTAACGAGGAAGGTATTTCGTCTAACGGAATGGCATCATCTTGCCTAATGCCACGCCGACCAATAATTTTTCCACTGCTGTCAGTGAATGTAATGGCGTATTCACGGCCACGATTCCAAATATCGCCCGTGCCTGAAAATGGTGGAAGTGCAAAGGCCAACAAAGCAAAAAGCGCTACGACACCAAACGTAAAAAAATCATCGGCAAGATCAATTAGTATTCGCGTCAGGCCGGAAATACGAAAATAACGATAGAGAAAAGATGAGTAGGCGGAGCCGCACCGCTTGATAGAATCCCATAGCTCAAACAAGCTGGAACTCACAAAGGAGTCAGCAGTCCAAATGACGCGGTAAATGCCGTTTCTTGTTGGAAGATTATTCAACTCGGTTTTAACTCATTTTCGGATGAAATAAGGCCTCGGCTCAGAAGATGCAAGTTGTACGACAATTATGTCAAAATACCGAAGAACATCTTTTTCTGATAACAAATGCCAGCTAGAATAAAAAGATGACTAACAAGCCCTTCTGGAAAACTAAAACCCTATCTGAAATGACCAGGCCCGAATGGGAAAGCCTTTGCGACGGTTGCGGACGCTGTTGCTTGAACAAACTGGAAGATGAAGACACCGGCGAATATCTTTACACCCGCGCGGCTTGTAAACTATTAGACATTGGAACCTGTCAATGTTCCGATTATAAGAACCGTTCAAAACGTGTTCATGATTGTGTGACGCTCACGCCTGCCAATGTGCCAGATCTCGGCTGGCTTCCCAGCTCGTGCGCTTACCGCCGCCTGAATGACGGCCTTGGCCTTGCCTGGTGGCACCCCTTAGTTTCGGGTCATCCAGAAACTGTGAAACAAGCAGGCATTTCGGTTGAGAATGAAGCCTACACCGAAGAGGGTATCAAAATTTCCGAATTGGTCGATCATATTTGGAAACTGCCAAAAGCGAAGCGGAAACAAATTTAGCTCACTTCACCAATTCCGCCTCAACCACGTATCTTTGTGGCCCATGTGTGATTGCATCAAACGGATAACACGTGGCCAAAACCAGATGAAACCCAGCTTCGTGCGCATCAATGCCGGACTTGTTCCAATCAACGACCCGCATGTTTAAAGCTCTGTAGTTAAACATCAAACCATCATCACGCGTTACCTCAATCAAGTCACCAATCTTCACATATCTTAAAAATGAAAAATGCGTGTCCCTGTGCGCTGCCATAACCGATGTGCCGCGTGTTCCGGGCCTTGATGTTTCATTGACCAATGCTGGCCCAAAAGCCATGGCCTCGCCTGATGCGCCTTTAAGCACAATGGCTTCAGCACCAATCCGGTCGATCT
>JAYVPZ010000379.1:0-4827 GCA_043757105.1 Aestuariivirga sp.
GTCTTCAAGTGTGAAGTGCTTATATCCGTGTCCCATGGCTCCACCTTAGCAAGGTGTTGCACTTCGTTTGTGAGTCTAGCTATTTTGCACTTGCAAAAATTTAGCTCTTTATCCGGATTCCAGCTTTGGCGACCGAAAGCGGGATTCCATGTCGCGGGCAAACCTTTCGCAAAGGGACGCGAAAGGCAAGACCCTTGCACGGAATGACGGCGCTCTCAGATTCCAATTGGATAAAAATTGACGGAATTAAGCAATAGAATTCAACGAATTAAAAAATACTTTCCGAAACTAGGAAATAACTGTTGACAACGTACGGTCAACCTGATAGTTCTTGTCACACTCCACAAATGAACCTCCTTAACGCCAAGTCTTGCAAGCTCAAGAAGACGACGGCGTTGAGCTATCCATTCCGAGTCCTATTCCACGGTCACTTCCAATCTTTCGCCCGCCTTGATCGAAACGGGTGTTTCTTTGGAAGCTGATCCATCCTTCTTATCGGTTACAACGAGATAATCGCCGGCCACCAATGTGGTTTGCCATTCTTCGGCAAAACCATAAGTGAACTGATCTCTGCTTCCGTCAATTTTAGGTTTGGCGGAAAATACTTTCCATCCATCATAGCCCGGCGCTTTGACGGCTAATATGCCAGCATTAAGCTTAGCATTGACTGCAATCGCCTCGCCAATTTTAACGCTGAAAGGAGCTTCCACCTTTGTGCCACCAATTTCCGCAAGAACAACATAGTCGCCTGCGGGCAGATCAAACTTTGTGTCAGGGCCATAAGCTGTGCCCATGCTTTCCCGCGAGCCATCGATTTTCTTTGCCGCTTTGGAAACAGTGAAGGCAGTGCCAGTATCATCAACGCGCATGCCATCAATGTAGAAAGCATTGAGAACAACATGACCAACACCGGCGATAATGTCTTTCTCGACCACTTCGCCCGCAGCAACATTAAATGTTTCGCTGACTGATCCATTGCCGATTGTCACGGTCACGGTTTGCTCACCTGCGGGGACAATTAATTTAATGTTGCCATAGTTTGTGGTTGAACCGCCGGGATAAATTGAAAGCACTGTAGCACCATCAGTCACCTCGGCGCCCGGTGCCGCACGCGGATGAATAATTGTGGTTCCAGCATTGAGTACAAAGACTGGAGTGGAAGTCTTATCAGCAACGATGATTACTTTCTGCTCGGTTGAGGCCCTGCCGAGTATTGCCTTAACAATATATTCGCCAGCTTCAATATTGGCTTTGTAACGGTTATATTCGATCGCTACACGGTCACCCTGAGTTCCTTCAGAATTGACTTTATAAATCTCCCACACATTGCCAGCATCTTCATTGACCACTGGCCCGCCTTCGGAAAGAATTAAACTGGGAATGAAATTGAATTCAACTGCTGCTGGCTTTGGCGGCGTTGGTGAAGTTACAGGTTTAAGCACAGTGGTGGTGAGTGCTTTGGTCAATGATTTTGCATCGGAGGCTTGAATATATTGACCGCCTGTATTGGTGGCCAGACACGCAACTTTTTTACCTTCGGCTTCGGTTAAGCCAAAGCCAACCACATGGGCTGTAAAATCAACACCCGCTTTTTCGAGTTCGGAACCGAGAGCACAGGGGTCTGCATTGCAAGTTTCAAGGCCGTCAGTAACAAGGATGACCGTGGCTTTTTCTTCGGTATATTTCAGGGCTTCGGCAGCTTGTTTTACCGCATCTGAAAGCGGTGTTTTGCCTTTGGGGTTGATTTTGTTGACGGCAGCGATGATTGCCGCAGACGTTCCGGCTGCGGGTGGGACTAAAAGTTCAATATCAGTGCAAGAACCTTTGTCGCGGTGGCCATAAGCCATCAATCCAATTTCACGGTCTGCTGGCAAACTGCCTAAAACAGTTTTGACTGTTTCCTTTGCAATTTCGATGCGCGACTTGCCGTCGATTTGTGCCCACATCGAACCAGAGGCGTCAAACACAATAATGGTGCGATCAGCAGCTTTCGCTGGCAGGGCGGTGGCAAAAAATAGAGTTAGGAAAACAGCAAGGAACTTCATTGTGCAACCTCATCAAGAGCCCCCGCTCGAGATACAGATTAGCAAAACGAATTATTTTTACAATCAGGTCTCAGAGGAAATTTCGAAAAATGACGACGCTTGCCACACCGACGAAAATAACGGCCAACAAGGGCAACCTGAAAATTGCTGCAATCGCAGTTACGATGGCTGCCAAAGTTTCAGCGATGCTAGTCATGAAGACGGTTGGCGCAATCACCGCCATTAAAACGGCGGGCGGCACTGCATCTAAAGCGGCTTTCAATCGACCTTGCACGACGACACCACGCATCAGCAAAAGTCCTGAAAGCCGCGTTGAATAAGTGGCGAGGCCCATTCCGATTATGGCGATGAGCGTTGTGAAATGAACAGTGAAGATGTCGCTCATTCGGCTTGTTCTTTGTAAAGCAAGGTTGCAACAGCAACGCCTGCAAGACCACCCAGAATAATGTACCAAGCGCCGGGCAAGTAATATTTTGAAAGCACCGCAACGATCGCGCTGGTCACAACAACGGCCCCGGTGCGCGGGCCTTTCCAGAAGCCTGCCAAGATTGCAATGAACATGGCCGCAAATGCAAAGTCTAATCCGATGAGTGCGGGACTTGGAAGCTTTGTACCAATATATGCGCCGATGGCCGAACTGATGAACCACGTGGGCCATAGAGGCACTGCAACGCCAACATAATAACCCAGTGTCAGCGGTTGCGTGAGCGCTTTGCGTTCGGCGAGTGCCCAAGCTTCATCTGTCAAAACATAGATCAAAAATGGTTGCAGGTTTTTTGGAATAAGATCCATGTGCCGCGAGATGGATGCTGCGTAAAGCACATGACGCAGATTGATGATGAGAATTGTAAAGACGACCAAAATAATGGGCAGTGGATCCGTCCACATTTCGACAGCCACAAACTGCGATGCACCAGCGTAAACCAAAGCACTCATCAACATGGCTTCGAATGGAGAGAAACCTTTGGCGGCAGCCAACGTGCCCCAGAGCATTGCAATTGGGATGTAGGCAAACCACATGGGCCAACCATCCAATACGCCAGATTTAAAGTCTTTAGAAAATGAGTTCACGCACCCACCAACACGAACCACGCATTCTCGTCAATCACTTCAACGCCATATTTTTCAGCATCTTTCAGCTTCGATCCAGCGCCAGGCCCTGCCACAAGCAAATCAGTTTTCCTTGAAACTGAACCCGCCACTTTTGCCCCCAATCGCTCCGCCATGGCTTTGGCTTCTTCGCGAGTCATGCGTTCGAGGGCACCTGTGAAGACTACGGTTTTGCCTGATACCGATGATGATGATGCTATGGCTTCGAGGGGTTGGGGTAAAACTTCTTTTAACAGCGCGTCAAAAATATCGACATTATGTGGCTCGTCAAAAAACTGGATCAGGGCTTCGGCCACTACACCACCAATGCCATCAACGGCATTAAGTTCGTTGCGCGGATCATTTTCTGCGCTAGCCGCAGCAAATTTCATTTGCTCGCGCAAATGTTCAGCTGAGCCATAAGTGCGCGCCAATAGCCGCGCAGTGGTTTCGCCCACATGGCGGATTCCGAGTGCAAAGATGAAACGATCCAATGAAATTTTACGCCGCGCTTCGATGGCGGCGAAAAGATTTGCGACGGATGACTCGCCCCAGCCCTCGCGGTCTTTCAATTTCTTGAGGCTTCGTGCATCGCGCTTTTCGAGTGTGAAAATATCTTGCGGGGCGGCGATCAACCCATCAGCATAAAATTCTTCAACAATCTTATCGCCCAAGCCTTCAATATCAAAAGCGTTACGCGAGGAGAAATGTTTGAGGCGCTCGACGCGCTGGGCCGGACAAACGAGGCCGCCCGTGCAACGGCGCACGACATCAGATTTGCCAGAGGCTTTTTCTTCACGCTCCGCGTGGCTGCCACAGAATGGGCAGACTTTTGGGAACTCATATGGCACTGTGCCGACACCGCGCTGCGCCACGCCAACAATCTGCGGGATCACATCACCGGCACGTTGAATCAGAACCGTGTCCCCAATGCGCACATCTTTGCGAGTGATTTCATCTTCATTATGCAGCGTGGCGTTTGAAACGACGACACCGCCGACTGTTACAGGTTTCAAACGCGCAACAGGGGTGAGCGCGCCTGTGCGGCCCACTTGAATGTCGATGGCTTCCAGAATAGTCGTCGCCTGTTCGGCGGAGAATTTGTGGGCGATGGCCCAGCGTGGGCTGCGCGTGCGGAACCCTAAGCGCTGTTGGAGTGCGAGATCATTCAGTTTATAAACCACACCGTCAATATCGTAACCAAGGCTTGAACGTTGGGCTTCGACACTCCGGTAATGCGCCAAAATATCTGCCGCTGTTTTGCAGAGCGCCATCAATGGATTGACGG
Source organism: Aestuariivirga sp. (assembly GCA_043757105.1). Lineage (GTDB taxonomy): Bacteria > Pseudomonadota > Alphaproteobacteria > Rhizobiales > Aestuariivirgaceae > Aestuariivirga. The sequence goes on from JAYVPZ010000379.1 coordinate 4,423, forward strand.
GCAAGCCCCATGATTTGAAAGCTTGCACCACACCCATTTGCGTTTCTGCAGGAAGCTGCGATGCCTCGCCCCAAGCATAAGCAAAAAACTTTAGAGGCCTTGATGCGGTGATTGAATCATCCTGCTGACGCAGTGAACCCGCAGCACCATTGCGCGGATTGGCCAACGGCTTTTCGCCCAGTTGAATCAATTTCTCATTCAATGCACGGAAGTCATTGTTTGACATATAAATTTCGCCACGTACTTCGATCAGATCAGGGGCTAAGGCTGGAAGCTGATGAGGGATATTTTTGACGGTGAGAATGTTAGCTGTAACATTCTCACCCTCCTCCCCATCACCGCGCGTGGCCGCCTGCACCAGCTTGCGATTTTCATAACGGAGCGACATGGAAAGCCCGTCGATCT
>JAYVPZ010000380.1:0-18818 GCA_043757105.1 Aestuariivirga sp.
GGCCGAACTGATCTGGCGGCACACTTGGGCCACACGTGAGCAAGTCACTCAAGCCCTCTTTCAATACATCAACGGCTTCTACAACAGCCGCCGAAGGCACTCAGCAACAGGAGGCGTATCACCCATTACATTCGAGCGAAAAACCGCCTAAGCGAGAACTGGATGCGGAACCATTCCGTGGCAAGTCCACCTCGATCTCCGCCGCGAGCCGGGGGAGCGTCCAGTTCGTCCGGTTCTCCACCGGCAAACCCAAAACCTCCCGCGCCACCAAGAGTGAGGCTTCGGCCTTTACAGGCGACGGGCCGGGAGCGATGCGTCGCGCGATCCCGCAAAGGCCATCACGCATGAAGGCCGAGCGCCAACCGCGAACCGTATCCTCGCGAACCCGCAAGGCTTCGCCGATTTCAATGCTCGTCCATCCCGACAGCGAAAGCAGGATGCCGCGCGCCCGGTCTGCTTCCTCGCGATCCGAAACCCCCGCCTGCATTTCAAGGGCTTCGCGCTGCTCCGCAGTCGCTTCCAATGGAGATTTGCCAGACATGATCCAACTCCCGAATCAAACCCCGAGAATGAATCATCTTTCCAATCCGTTGGCTATCCTTCAAAACCCTGCTTAGGCCCATGTTGGGGCGCTCATTGTTGTATGTCCAGAGCCATTGTGTGGCGTGATCTTGCACCTCATTGATTCTTGAGAAGTTGTATTGGCCGAGCCATTCGTGGCGAACTGTTCGGTTGTAGCGTTCGATATAGGCGTTCTGCTGGGGCTTTCCTGGTTGGATATGACGCAGCGCAATGCCGTTGGTTGCCGCCCATTGTTTGAGCGCCTCACTGATGTATTCTGGGCCGTTGTCTAATCGAATGGAAAGCGGTCGTCCGCGCCAAGCGATGATGCGGTCAAGCGAACGGATAACGCGAGGTGTTGGCAGTGAGAAGTCAACCTCAATGCCAAGGCCATCACGATTAAAGTCATCCAGCACATTGAACAAGCGGAAAGCCCGCGTATCTTCCAACCGGTCGGCCATAAAATTCCCTCTCAGCGTTTGCTGGCAAACGCTTGCCGGGCAGCGCATTGACCAACTGACGTTGGGAGCCTCCGGTACAGCAAGCGCTTCCGGCACCTCGCAGGTCAGACGTTTTCTGGGCTTGATACGCAAATTGAGCTCCAATTCGCGGTAAATCCTATAGATCCGCTTGTGGTTCCATGAACGGCCTTTCACGTTGCGAAGATATAAAAAGCACAGTCCAAAGCCCCACGTGCGATGGGCCGCAGTGATGGCGATCAGTAAACCCGCAATCTCTTCGTTCTCATCGCTGAGTTTGGGGGTGTTGCGATAACACGTTTCGCTCAAACCAAAGGTTCGGCAAGCAAATGCGATACTCACCCCTTTTTGTGCCACAGCTTTCTCGGCCATCTGTCGGCGGTCAGATGGCCGGGTTATTTTTTTCCGAGAGCCTCCTTCAGAAGTTAGTTCTGCATAGAGAGTTCGGCAAACATTTTCTTCAGCCTGCGGTTCTCTTCTTGAATGGCTTTGGTCTCAGCAATCATCGAGGCGTCCATGCCACCATATTTGGCCCGCCATTTGTAAAATGTGGCATTCGATATCGCGTGCTGTCGGCACAACTCAACAACAGCCATCCCAGCCTCTGCCTGCTTCAACACAGACATAATCTGGGTTTCCGTAAATCTGCTCTTCTTCATAAAAACCTCCTCGTTCATGATACCGAGAAAACTCTACTTCCAAACCTCATTCATTTTTGGGGGGATTACCGAACCGCGTAGGTTTGTTATAGTCGCAAATGTATTTCCAAAATGAATGGGATCGAGATTTCGATTCAATCTGATTGTTGATTTGATCGGTTGAAGTTGGGGCAGCGGATGAAGCAATTCATACAATAATGTATAATTCAAGTAATGCGCTCGTAATCCCTGCCTCGCTAGACGAAACCGATAGATTTCTCATCAACAGAAAGGTTTGTGCAAATGATCCGTCGTTCATTTTTAGGAAGTGGTGTTTTAGTGCTCGCTGGTTTAATCGGTAGTGGACAAACTTTTGCTGGAACAGAAGTTCCGGTAACGCCGGAAGTATCACCTCCGGGCGATATTCCTGATAGCCAAGTTTTTATCACTTACAAGTCACCTGCAGGGTTTTCGATAAAGGTGCCCGAAGGGTGGGCACGAAAAGATGACGGCAGCATTACGACGTTTGCCAACAAATATGATCTGGTAGCCGTTGTTACTTCAGACCTCACAACTGCTTTAGACGTGGCATACGCAAAACAGTCTCTGGTTCCGGAACTTCTAAAAGGTCGCGCAGTGACCGTCGGGCAGGTTTCAAATGTAAGTCTTAAAGGTGGCACCGGGATTAAGGTGATCTACACGGAAAACTCCGAACCCAATACAGTGACCAATAAACAAATTCGGATGGAAAGCGAACGTTATTATTTCAGTAAAAATGGCAAACTTGTAGCTGTCTATTTGTCAGCCCCCTTGGGTGCCGACAACGTCGATCAATGGCAACTAATGTCTTCCAGCTTCCGGTGGAGATAAGATGACAATTTTGGAAGCGCGTGAGCTTTACCGATTCTACCACTCAGGTGATGAAGGGGTGAAGGCACTTCGTGGCGTGAGCGTTCAAATTGAGGCGGGTGAAATGGTGGCCTTCATCGGTCCATCGGGAAGCGGTAAATCAACTCTACTCATGTGCCTTGCAGGTCTTGATGAACCCGATGGTGGCGAAGTGATCGTCATTGGTGAACGCATGACGCGGCGCGAGGAGCAATTCAAAACGACTTTGCGTTCGCGTTCAATGGGCATCATGCTTCAATCCAACAATCTATTTGCGCACCTTAACATAACTCAAAATGTCCATCTCGCTCAAACGACATTAGGTGACGTTGATGCTGCTTGGGCCAAAAAAACAATTGAGCAACTCGGAATAGCTTCACGTGCCCATGCGCTTCCAGCTGAACTTTCAGGGGGAGAGCGTGCCCGCGCTGCTCTTGCCGTTGCGGTCGCGCGCAAGCCTAAAATACTCATTTTGGATGAGCCCACGGGTGAGGTGGATGCTGCTGCCGAAACCGTCATTCTCGACATGTTACAACATCATTGCAAGCAAGGAGGTGCTGTCGTTGTGGCAACGCACAATGAAGCATTGGCAAAAAAAGCAGCACGCGTCCTGCCAATTAAAGATGGGAAATTCGTGAATGGCAAATAATCTGGTGCAGCTCGACAATGTCTCCCTCAGCTTTTCTTCGGGCAATAATCGTGTGAATGCGGTGCAAAATGTGAACTGTGCAATTGCGCCCGGAGATCGCATAGCAATTACTGGGCCATCTGGCAGTGGGAAATCAAGCCTCCTCGCTTTGATTGCAGGATTTGATTCGCCAACTTCTGGGCAGATATCCTGGCCCGAACTTGGTTCAAAAAATACATTGCGTCCAAAACACATTGGCATGGCGTTTCAGTCGGCGAGTCTTCTTCCGGCGTTAACCGTTTTGGAAAATGTCGAGATTCCATTGCTTATGATCGGTGAAACGAAGGGCTCGGCAGAGCGTGCCTCTGCTATGCTGCATCTCGTAGCGCTTGATCATCTTGCGGATCGCCTCCCCGCCGAACTCTCAGGAGGGCAAATGCAACGTGTGGCTTTTGCGCGAGCATTGGTGACCAATCCCAAGCTTATCCTCGCGGATGAACCAACTGGTCAACTTGATCAGATCACTGGCAAACAAGTCATTGCCCAGATTCTTGAGGCCATCAAAGGCTCAGACACAGCTCTGGTCATCGCCACGCATGATTTGGGATTGGCAAGTAATATGACTTCACACTGGCAAATGAACTTTGGCCAGTGGAGCAACAATCAACAAACAGGATTGCAATCATGAAATTGGATTGGCTCAAAGGCTTAGTTCGTCATCGCGGCGGTATTATATTGGCTGCTTCATCGGGTGTTTGCCTAGCTGTTTGCCTATTGGCACTACTTGGAGTGTTCATTGTCCAAAGCGCATCTACGATGACAGCGCGGGCGGTTTCCGGTGTGGCACCCGATTGGCAAGTGCAATTGGTGGGAACGACGGACACTTCAACCTCCGAAGCTGCAATCCGCTCAACTGTGCCAGTCAAGACTCTGTTTAAAGTTGATTATGCCGATGTTGCATCATTGTCGGCCACTACAGGTGGCACCACCCAGACAACGGGTGTCGGTAAAGTTATTGGACTTGATGCGAATTATGCACAAATTTTTCCAAAGCAAATTAGGTTGCTTTCCGGAAAATTGGATGGCGTTTTGCTTGCGCAGCAAACCGCTGCAAATCTCCATGTTGTACCCGGGGATAGCGTTACGCTGGCAAGACTTGGGCAATCACCATTAGATGTCAAGGTGGACGGTGTCGTAGAGGTACCAAGTGCGGATCAGTTTTTTCAGATTGTCGCTTCGACACCACAAACTTCACGCAATGCGCCACCTGACAACATCATCTTTTTGCCAGCAGGGCAATGGGAAACTGCATTCGCATCTCAGCTCGAAACAATGCCACAGACTTCCCAGCGTCAACTTCACGTCACCTTTGATCACAGTATTTTGCCAGGAGATCCAACTCAAGCCTATGTAACGGCCACTGGCATTGCTAACAATCTTGCCGCTAAATTGGCGGGCGAAGCCGTTACCGCCAACAATTTGGCGGCACGATTGGACGGAGTACGCCAAGACTCTCTTTTCTCAAAAGTGCTGTTTCTTTTCCTTGGAACACCCGGTGCTATTGTAGCGATCCTCCTCACGATGCTGATCGTTCTTTCAGGTTCAGATCGCCGCAAACGTGACATTTCACTATTGCAAATGCGCGGTACAAGCCGTCACGGCATTTTGAATATTAGTGGCATCGAGGCGCTTCTGGTCGGTGGAATTGGTTCGATTGTGGGTTGCATACTCGCATATCTGCTTGCACCCTTTTTTGTATCATCAGTTATTGGTAGCGCAGAACTCTATTGGTTTGCAATGGCTGGACTTTGTGGAATTCTAGCAAGCCTTGCTGTTTTCTTGTTGCCGTCTTGGCTGGCGCTGCGCAATACAGCGCTTGAAAATGCCGCCCAAACGCGATCTTTGAAATATGTGGCTCCGGCTTGGCAGCGATTTGGAATTGATATTTTGTTACTTGCAGCTGCATGGTTTGTGTTCTGGCAAGTCTCCGCAACTGGATATCAAGTTGTAGCCGCACCTGAAGGGGTTGCCACAGCAACCGTTGATTACAAAGCATATGCAGCTCCCGCTTTTCTTTGGGTAGGTTCGGCCTTATTTCTGATGCGTATTTTTTCGTTCTTTATGCGCCATGGCAGCAAAATACTTCAGATGATACTCACACCTGTGGCATCGGTATTTTCCAAGACAGTGAGTGCATCACTCAGCCGCGAGAGTGGGCGCGTCACAAAAGGTGTAGTTCTAGTTGCTTTGGCAATGTCATTTGCCGTATCGACTGCAATTTTCAATACGACATATCAAAACCAAGCCATCGTTGATGCCACTTTGACCAACGGTGCGGATGTTACAGTCACAGGAAATGCAATAAATCCTGCATCAAACCTCATAGATAAAATTCGCAAATTGCCAGGGGTAGCTGCAGCGGAACCGATGCAGCATCGTTTTGCATATGTTGGCAATGATTTGCAGGATATCTATGGTATTGATCCCTCAACAATTACCAACGCCACTTCGATGTCGGATGCTTTTTTTGGCAATGCAGATGCAAAGGCGACATTGGCGAGTCTGAAAAATGTTCAGAATGGTGTTCTTGTCTCGGACGAAACTGTAAATGACTTTCAACTCAAGGAGGGAGATCCTATAAACTTGCGATTACAATTCGCTACCGATCAGGCCTATCACATTGTTTCATTCAAGTTCATAGGAATCGCCAGGGAGTTCCCGACTGCACCCAAAGATTCGTTTTTGATCGCAAATGCAAGCTACATTGCTGCACAAACTGGTATTCCTGCTTCCGAACTCGTCTTGGTAAAATCCTCTGTTGAACCGGCTGTATTAGCTAATACTTTGCGCGACCTCACTGAAGTGAATGTCGGACTGAAGGTGAGCGACATCAGCGAAACTGTCCATCGCATTGGCTCTTCATTGGTCGCCGTCGATTTGCGTAGCCTTACAGCTTTAGAGCTTGCGTTTGCGATACCCCTGACAGCTGGAGCAATTGGCTTAGTATTTGCGTTAGGTCTCGCCGAACGTCGGAGAAGCTTTGCAATTCTCAAAGCTTTAGGTGCAACACCACGGCAGTTGGGAGCGTTTCTGTGGAGTGAGGCCCTCATCGTTTATGTGGCCGGCACCGCGGCTGGAGTAGCAATCGGTTGGGTACTGGCTTGGATGCTTACAAAGTTGATGACCCAGGTGTTTGATCCGCCACCTGACACTATGTTTATCCCTTGGGGATACGTGGTAGCGTTGTGTGTTAGTGGACTTGTGGCCGTTGCTATTGCTGTCATGTTACAGCTGCGCGGACAAAATGGTTCTGTTTCTGTTGCGATGCGTGAATTGTAGGGTTTAGGTTGCCAAACATGTCACGCACCTACATTAGCAAATACTGCCCATCCTGGATTTGCGATAAGTTCGTAAGCCTTGTCGGCCCAGTATCATGAGCGACGCAGTTCTCGAAAGACATTTCTCACGAAGTTTGCCCTTTCGTTATGTGAGAGCAAGACCACGGTTATTCGCCTGCGCATTCATTGGTGTAGCAGTTGAGTTACTACTACCTGATGAATGGCGCTTGGTCACGCGCATGCTTATTGGTTGGAATATTGCTACAATTATTTTTTTATTTGCGATTGCTATAATGATCGCACGAGCGACTCCTAATAAAATAAGACGTAACGCCAAGATGCACGACGAAGGGCAATATACGATATTGACCCTAGCTGTGATAGCAGCAGTCGCTAGTTTTGGCGCAATCATTATCCAACTTGGACTGGTAAAAGAAGCCGTTGGAATAACAAAGGCTTTCCATCTTGTGCTCGCAATTTGCACCATCTTAACTGCATGGACTTTCATCCATGTAATGTTTGCTCTGCATTATGCTCATGAATATTTTGACGAATGGCGAACTGACAAAAATGAATTACCGGAAGTTCGCGGAGGCTTGCAATTCTTGGGCATCGAAAAATATCCGACCTATGTTGATTTTGTCTATTTTGCCTTCACCATAGGCGTCGCTACAGCTACTGCGGATGTCAATATTGCCACAGGTCAAATGCGAAAAATTGTACTAGTTCATTCAGTGCTCGCATTCTTTTTCAACATGGCTCTATTGGGTCTCACAATCAACATTGCAGCTGGTCTCATCTGAGTTTTGAAGGAGTTTGTAAATGGAAGCCACAGATGCAAAAGATTTAATTGACCAAGCCATTGAGCGTGCCGAAGAGAAAAGCAACGCAGAGGAAGGACACGCGCACATAAAAGAAAGAATTTTTCGCGACCGTGTTTCCCTCATGGTCGGCGGCTTTGCTGTGGCATTAGCAATTGTTCATATGGCGGCAGCTGGAGCGCAGCGAGAGAGCGTGCTCAAAGGAATCGAAGCTTCAAATAGCTTTGCCTATATGCAGGCCAAAATCGTTCGAGAATCGATTTTTAAAACGGCAGCTGCATCGAGTGGTGCAACTGATGCTGACAAGCAGGCTTGGATAAAAGAAGCAAATCGATTGCGTGCACCTGATGACGCAGGCCATGGTATCGGGCAGTTGCAAGAACTGGGCACTAAGCAACGCGAAGAAAGTGGAAAAGCAACGACTTTAGGTGCCGCTTATGAACTCGGAGAGACAGCGTTACAGCTTGCCATTGTTCTACTTTCGATTGCTCTTGTCGCACGCTCATTCTGGATAGCTGCGACAGCATCAGTATTTGCACTTCTTGGTATTACAGCTGCTGTTGCAACTCACTTTGGAATAAGTTTCATAATCTAAAGCTGTCCTCTAAACCGAGTGAATTGCTTTTTGACTTGGTCTATTCTTATCAAATTTAACCCTTTGATTTCAGCCGTTCCTTGCACAGTCTCAAAAATTTCCGCCAACTCGGATGAGTTTTAAGGTTATTTGCAATTACAGTCGCTTTCCATTCCGCTAAACATTGCTTTTGCAATTTTAGTTTTTTTGCGCCACTTATTTTGATAGTAGGCAATGTTGCTGGAACGGATTTCAATATCACCGTTTCATTAATTTTCGTTTTGGTAGATTGTTCATTAAGCACCGTAGATCGTGACACTTGAGTGTGGCACTTCACTAGAAATTCGGCATAGCTTGTTTGATCTTTGTTTTGCAGCGAATTATTGAGGATTTGCCATTGTGTTTCGCAAGATTGACCGATGTGTATGTTTGCACTTGCATCAGAAAATGCCGACATCAGTAGAAAGACTAATGAACCTGTTCGAATAAGGTTGGGAAGACAGGGGCGCATTGATCTAACTCCTAGGAGCAATTTTACTTTCAAAACGTCAGGCCGCGACAGGTTGAGTTTCTGGTTGAAGCCTCAAAAGGGAGGTCAGCACTTTAACCACAGGCTGGGCCGGACAGCCAACCCATGCCGTTCGCGTGGGTAAGTCTTCGCCCTTCATAACCAGCGTCAGCGGTCCAAGGACAGCGCCATCGCCAAGTTGTGTACCATAAAGAACGGTAGAACCAGCGCCAATTGTGACGTCGTCGCCCACTTTAATGCGACCGACTTTCATCAGTCGATCTTCATAGAGGTGAGTCTGCAGACAGGCACCCGAGTTGATCACAGCGTAATCACCAATCGTAACACAATCAAACTCCGTGATGTCGGTGGCGTCCATATAAATACCCTTTCCAGTTTTGACGCCAAACAGACGTAAGACCAAGGGTAGGAATGGTGTACCGCGCAGATGTTCTAAAATAGCTTTGCCAGCCATGCCCCAATACATCACAGCGACAGCTTCGGTGCGCAAGGCCCACCATGACCACATGGGCTTTATGGTGGGTTTATAGACACCCATGAAGGTCCATTTACAAGCAACCGCCATCAATAATTGCATGACATCAATTGCCACAACAACGCAAATTCCGTAAAAAATGACTTCTGCCCAACTGCCTTCGGTAACAGGATCCGTGAGCAAAACCATTCCATAGGTCGCGAGAGAAATGAAAAGTGCTGTAGGAAGACTAATATTGAAAGCTTCAAATAGCGCACGGCCAATTTTTTTAGCTGTGCTCGGCTGATATGTGCTTGCAGCTAACGCATCGAAGAACTGCCGTACGGGCATTTTGATGGGCGGCGAGCCAAACCAAGTTTCTGAAGCGCCAACATTGCCACCTTCCGGTGGACGGGATTTCACTCCGATCAAAGCCCCCGACTCTACAGAATAGTTGAGTGGAATAACGGCTTCGTTGCCAATGAAGACCTTTGAACCTGTTGTTACCGATCCCAATGTCATCCAATTGCGACGCATGCCCTCATCGCCCATTTGAACATCATCGGCGATGAAATTGCCCTCGCCTATATTGATAAGGTCATAGCGGCCTGAGAGATTGGTAGAAATTTCGGAGCCCTTTCCAATGCGGGCACCCATGAGGCGATACCATCCACGCATATAGATTGTCGCAAAAATCGACGATAGCGTGTCCAACATGACTTCTGTAGCTAAAGTGATGATCCATTTACGGATGTAGAGTCCGCTGAAAACGGAATAGGTGCCAGGTTTAATACGTGGCAAAATCATCCAGCGAATTGCGACGATAAATAATGCCGTGAATAAAACCAAAGATGCAGCAGTTGGCAAAGCAAGCAGTGGCATGTACCAAAGATAATTTAGGCCGCCCATGAGTGGGTTTAGTAATGTGTCGAAATACTCCATCAACTTAAATGCCGGAACAATGGGCATCAAACCTATGGGGGGCACAATAACCAAAAGCAAAACATAGAGTGCTGTCTGCATCGCAGCATACTTGCGCGAAATAGTTGCTGGTTCCATCAAATCTGCTGGATCAAGATCAGCGATCTTCCGAGCAGGTGATCCACTCCAAGATTCGAAAGCTGGAATGCGCGTGCCAGCCTCAAGTGCACTGAGATCAGCCAGTTCGACGCCATCACCAATTACGACATCATTTTCAATCACGGAGGACGAACCAATCATCACATCATTGCCTATTGCAACCGGGCCGACGATAAAACGATCACCAACAGCACGTGTGTTTGCAATGATAAGTTTGCCACCGAGTGAAGCATGATCCCCAATCGAAATTAGATCAATGGCACCAGAATCTATGTCGCTGATCAAAGCGTGTTTGCCCACCTTTGCGCCAAGCAGACGCATATAGCCGCGAATAATAGGTGTGCCCTGCATCCATTTGAGGTGAACAAGGCTCATTAGTCTTTGCACGAGCCAGACGCGGAAATAGTAACTGCCCCAAAGTGGATAAACTCCTGGCTTCGTACGACCTAAAATCGCCCATTTTGCTAGTGGTACGAATGCGAAGTTAAACAGTGTCACCACCATAAAAGCAGAGAAAATCATGGCCATATCAACATAGAAAGGCGCATTATCAGCGCTGATAATCGAATATGTTGTAAAAATAGCTAGCCAAGGTGCTGCGTGTAAAACAAGGAGAAATGGGAGTATTGCGGCTTGGGCCAATCCGCAAAGAATGCGACGTTTGGCAGGCGACCGAGTTGGCAAACCAATTAGGTTGTCACTGCTAGCATCGCCCCGCTCCTCGAGTGTTGTTGCAATCTGCCGAAGTGTTCGGCTGGTATAAATGTCTTTGAGCGTGATGTTGGCGCAGATGCTGGTTTTGCGAACGCGTGAAATAAACTGTGCTGCAAGTAACGAGTGGCCCCCGAGATCGTTGAAAAAATCGGCATCAAACGAGATGGCCTGTCCGGGAAATGTGATTTTTGCAGCTTCTAGTAAGATACTTTCAATTGGATTTTGGGGATCCTCCTGTTCAAGCGTCTCTGGGACGGAAGCAGCCAGAGGTAGCGCGTTGAGAGCCTTGCGATCAACTTTTCCAGATGAAAGGCGCGGCACGTCATGGATGATTTGATAATGCAAGGGAACCATATATGGTGGAAGGCGTTTTTGTAATTCAGCTCGCAATCCTGAGATATCAATTAGAACATTTTTGTGTGGTGCGAAGAAAGCGATTAATGCATCCATACCATTTTCATTTCGTAAAATAACGGCAGCATGTGCAACACCCGCATGATCGGCAATTGCGGTCTCTATTTCTCCCAATTCGACTCGAAAGCCGCGGATTTTTACTTGATCGTCAATGCGACCGTGAAAAACAATCTGCCCGTCAGCATTGATGCTAACCGCATCTCCAGAACGGTAGAGTGTGGGATCAGTGTTACCAATTTCAAAAGGGTTCGAGATAAATTTCTGCGCTGTTAAATCGGGCCTGCCGAGATAGCCCAATGCAACACCTGGTCCGCCGATCAGAAGCTCACCCTTTTCGCCGGGAGCAACGAGGTTCATTTGCTCATCTACCACATAAGCAGAGTGATTTGGAATCGGTGTTCCAATGGTCAGCACATCGCCGGGTTGAAGTTGTGCGATAGTTGCAACGACTGTGGCTTCGGTTGGACCATAACTATTGAACAAACGACGGCCATTTATGGCAAATCGATCAACTAGATTTGGGGGGCAGGCTTCACCGCCCAAGATTACAGTTCGTAAACTTGGCACATCGCCAACCAGCATCGAGAGTAATGTTGGTACTGTGTCAATGACCGTTATCCCGGCGTCCCGCATACGAACGGGCAGCGCTTCCGAGTCTGCAATTGTTTCAGCACTCGCAACCCAAAGAGTGGCACCCACAAGATAGGGGATCCAGATTTCCTCCATCGACAAATCAAATGCGGCCGAGCAACCTTGGAACATCACATCTTTTTCTGTGATGCCAAACACAGAATTTGAAGCGCGCAAATAATGGCAAATGTTACGATTGCTAATTTTAATGCCCTTTGGCACACCCGTCGAACCAGATGTATAAATCAGATAGGCAATATGGTCAGCGGTATGGCCACGCAATCTTGCTTTCGAAATCGTTTTTACATCTGTAGAAATCAATCCCGTGCTTGACCAGACCGGCAGATCAAGCGGTGCTATACGCAGCGCATAAGCATCGCTGGTCAGCAAGCCTTTGGCTTTAGCGTCTATGAGACATACAACAATTCGATCCTTCGGAGTTTCTGCATCAAAAGGTAACCATGCCGCGCCCGTCTTGACTATTGCAATTTGCGCAATCAAAAGATCAGCACCGCGCGGAAAATAAAGACCAATCACATCACCTGGCCCAATGCCTTTGTTTAAAAGGCCAACTGCAATTCGGTTTGATTCCAGATCGACTTGTTTGTATGTGAGGCGGCGATTACCCTCAACTATAGCAATACGCTTACCATTTGATTTGAAAGTTTCAGCAAAAATTTCGGCTAATGTTTCGTCGCGCATGAATTCTGGGTGGGACGGACCTCGGAGAGGATTATTCAAAGTTTCAATCTTGTGATTGTAAATTTGACTGTGCGTCGCTTCCATGTTCATGGCCTAACTCCCCATTTCTTATGGGAGAGGATATGCGCGAGATGTTGATATGAAATGGCTCAGAGTATACGATTTAGTAAGTCGCAATTCGCAAATCAGATTATCATTTGGCTCCAACAACAGTACCCGTTCGATAATTCATGTTTTAACTAAAGTGATGGAGCCACATTTCTGCGGCCCCACACTATATTTGTCACTCAGCGGCCTACAGTACATTAGAAGTTTTACGCATCCTGTGCATCTGGAATAATATGATTCCACCGAGGAGAACTGCGCATACCAGCGATGCGTTATAGGTTCCAAGGTCAAGCCCACCCTTGCTGACTGGTTTTGTGAGAAAATCGCCAAATGTAGCACCAAACGGACGAGTAAAGACGAATGCCAGCCAGAAAAGAAGAATGTCATTCATAGCCTTGGCATAGTGAAGTACGAGAACGACACCAATAACACCCATCGTAACAAGCGCGCCGCCCATATAGCTTAGACCTACAACATCAACAAGAAAATCGCCAAATGCCGTACCGAGGCTGTTTGAAAAGATTACAGCGATCCAGAACATGATCTCAGCATCTTTCCGTACGATCGGATAAACGCTCAAATTGCCCTCTTTGCGGTACCAAATGAATAAAGTCATTGCGAGGCCAGTGGCCAGTATCACAGAGCCCCAGATATAGCCAAGACCAATTGACCTAGTGAAAAGATCTGAAACTTCAGTTCCTGCAGTAGTCGTGGCAGCAATTCCAGCCCAGAACAAGGCAGGATGGAATTCTTTGGCCTTCACTTGAAAATAGAGAACAATAATCAGAAGTACCGAGGTAACAGATAATCCAATTGTGTAACCGAGGTGAAGCGTATGGGCGATGAAATCCCCGAAAGTCTCTCCCAACGTTGTTGCGATAATTTTCATGACCCAGAAGATGAATGTGACTAGCGCAACTTTGCTTAATGCGCCAGCTATGGTATCCGGATCTGTGACATCATGAATAAATTGGTTTTTAGTTTCAGTAATTTTCGTCATTTATATTTCTCCTCAAATTGGTGGGCTAAATGTATTGGGTTGCGTAGTGATGCCCAATTAGTTCTGTTTCGTTGCAACAATATTTCTTTTGGTATACGAATTTGTAATCCGGAGGCTAAGGTGGCCAAAAGGTCATTTGTGAATGTTCTTACAATTGTTTATGCATCAGCAAAGCATGGTGTAATATGCCAGCTGCATTAATTGATTTCTAAATCAACATTTTTTACAGATCGAAAGGTGTGCCTTCTTGAAAATTCTCGTGATTGAAGATGACATTAAAACTCTCGCCTATTTGTCAAAAGGTTTGACAGAAGAAAATCATACGGTTGATGGAGCTTCAAACGGATTAGATGGCTTGGAGCTTGCCCAAACGCGGACTTATGACATCGCAATTGTTGATCGTATGTTGCCAGGAATCGACGGTTTAGAACTCGTTAAGGCTCTCAGAAAAAGTGGTGGCCATGTGAAAGTTCTGTTTTTAACATCGCTTGGTGGAATAGATGATCGTGTTCAAGGATTTGAGGTAGGTGGAGACGACTATCTCACCAAGCCTTTTGCATTCTCAGAACTTCTAGCGCGATTGAATGCACTTGGGCGGCGGCCCACAATTGCAACAGATGTGATGATATTGCGTGTCGCGGATTTAGAACTTGATTTAGTCAAACGATCGGTCACGCGCGCAGGAAAACTGATCGACATCCAACCACGCGAGTTTCGCTTGTTGGAATACATGATACAAAGAAAGCAAAATCAGACTAGCTTATGGTCTATGGCATACCGTGTAAGTTCTGCGTTATTATTTAGGGATAATTTTTCGAGGAGACGTGCACGATAGGTACTGATGGTATTTACACTTAAATGTATTTCTGCTGCCACATCCGAAATTGTTTTCCCGGATGCAATCAGTTCAAGTACCTGCATCTCACGGTCTGAAAGGGTTTCATGCGGCAATTTATTGCCTATATCTGTAAAAGAAGAGGCCAGTTTCTCTGATACTTCGTTGGAAATATATTTTTTTCCGCTGAGTACTTTATGCACGGCTGCCACTAATTCCTCTGTAGCACTTTCTTTATTTACAAAACCTGATGCACCTGCTTTTAATGCTCTTATAGCATATTGATCTTCGGGCTGCATACTCAGCATTAATATCGGTGATTTTACACCGTCTGCACGTATTTGTTTTAATGCTTCAATACCACTTCCGCCAGGCATTGATATATCCATTAAAATTATATCCCATGATCCATGGCGTGCTTTATCAATTGCATCTCCGGCATTAGTTGTTTCTACAATCTCCGCATTTTTAAATTCTATGCGCAATAATGCTATTAATCCGTTGCGGACTATAGAATGATCGTCTGCGATTAATATTCTCATATCGGTATTTTTAATTGTATCATAGTTCCATGGCCTGTATTCCTGATATCAAAACTTCCTTTCAGCATAGAGGCTCTTTCTTTCATACCTAAGATACCAAAAGATGTCTTATTATTTTTTCGATCTTCACTTATGCCAATTCCATTATCTGTCAATTCCAATATTAACTGATTATCTATCTGACAGAGAGATGCCTGCACTTCTTTTGCTTTTGCGTATCGTGTAACATTGGTCAATGATTCCTGAAAAATCCTGAAAACTGCTGTATTGATATCACTTGAATATCCGTCCTGCAAATTTATTGATTTAAAGACACAGGGAATACCTGTATTTTTTTCAAATTCTTTTGCCTGCCATTCTATAGCTGCCTCTAATCCAAGGTCATCTAAAATTCCCGGACGAAGCTGTATAACTATTTTGCGGATAGTCTTTATCGCTTCGTTTACCATGGCAGTCATGGTATCTATCTTATCTTTAACTTCCGGAAGTTTATCTTTTGTCATGGTATTTACCCAGCCAATTTCCATCTTTAAACTTGTCATCTGTTGGCCTAATTCATCATGTACTTCACGTGCTATGTTAGTTCGTTCTTCTTCACGTACGGTTTGTAAATGCGAGGTCAGACTCCGTAATTGTTCATTTAATTCAAACAAATCCTGCTGCGCTTTTTTTCTTTCTGTAATATCCGAAACCATAGAAAGTGTACCCTGAAATTTCTTATCCTCATCAAATAATGCTGTAACAATTACATTTGTCCATATCTCTCTTCCGCTTTTAGTTATAAACATAAATTCAAGTGTTTCACTTATTCCTTCTTTTCGACTCTCCCCTTTTTTATCCGCAGCCACGCGACCACTATCATTCGTAAGTTCGCTGGTATGTTTTCCTATTAATTCTTCAGTGGTGTATTCAAGAATATTGGCAAATTTTTTATTGACAAAAGAAATTTTCCTTTCTTCATTTACCATAACAATGCCTTCCTGAGCTGTTTCCACAATCCGGCGATAATCGGCATTCTCTTTTTCTATTTGTTTATGTTCTGTAATATCTGTTGTAACACTAATTATTCCTGTTATATTGCCGGCATGGTCATAAAGAGGGGACCCGCTGCCAAATACCGGAAATTCTGTACCATCTTTGCGTCTAACCTTGAATTCTCCGGTCCATGTTTTCCCCTGCATAAGTTCTCCAACAATCGCAAGTGCGTCTTCTTTAGTTTGATTCGTTGGCTGTACGTCTGTCAGCTTTTTACCCAAAACTTCATTAGCTGTCCATCCATATATTTTCTCTGCATATTCATTCCAATAAACCACTTTCCCTTCTTTGTTTGTAGCAGCTACACCCTGTCCTATTTTTCTTAAAAGATTTGCCTTAAACAGATTGTCTTTTTCAGCATATTTGCGTGCTGTAATATCGCGTACAATCTTGGCTGCGCCCACAACCACTCCTGAATAATCTTTTAGCGGGGAAAAAGATATTGATACATCTACTATACTACCATCTTTTCTAAGACGTTTTGTTTCATAATGATGCACATATTCACCGTTGCTAATCTTTCTTGTCATTTCCTGTTCCTCGGCTAATTCGTCTTCCGGAATTAATAAAAGGATATTTTTTCCTATAACTTCTTCTGCTTTATAACCAAATATTATTTCCGCACCCTTATTCCATGAGGTAATAATGTCATCCAGGGCTTTACTTATAATTGCATCTTCGGAAGAATCTACTATAGTTGCCAGAAATTCATGCTGTCTTGAAATCTCGCGCTGCACCCGTAAATGTTCGTTCTCCCAGTTAAATTTTTCAATAGCATTCAGGATAGCACCCGGCAAACGTCTTAACCGGTCTTTTAAAACATAATCATAAGCACCATGCTTCATGGCTTCTACTGCTACTTCTTCAGATACATTACCTGAGATTATTATAAAAGGAATATTAAAGCCCTTGTTTCTTGTTATTTTAATTGCTTCAAGGGGGTTGAATGCCGGCATCATATAATCCGATAAGATTATATCCGGAACAATTTGTGTCAATAGCGACTCAAACTCAGTTTTATTGGCAGCACGCGACAGCTGAAACTGTATATTGCTTTTTTCTAATTCACATCTAATGATTTCTACATCGTCTTCATCATCTTCCAGAATTAGAACATGTAATTTTTTACTCATTGAACTATCATTTTGGTTGTGAACCCGAATTGTAATATAAACAATAAATCAAATAAGAACAAAAAAATCTGCTGAATAAGCTACTGAGGCATTTTATGTTTCTAACTTAAAAGGGGTTAGTTTATAAAGCATCCCACTTATTCATAAGTTTTTTTGCAGTTTATTAGTAGCCTTTAATCTGCATCATTTTGAAATAAGTGTGAATATGATTTACATTATAAAATTAGAAATGTGACTAAATATATAAATAGTGTGAAACTTGTGCAGATTAAAAATTATTTACAATAATTTTTAATCTGCAATGCTGCTTTAGAATAACCTAACTGTTCTGCCTTTCTCCAGTCAGAACATGCATTATTTTTATCCTGAATTTTATATTTTGAAATTCCACGGTTAAAATACGCACGTGCATAATCTGGTTTTAATGTAATCGACTGTGTATAATCTTTTATCGCTTCTGTATAACTACCTAAAGCATTTTTTGAGTTTCCCCGGTTGTAATAAAAAAATGTATTTTTCGGATCTAATTCTATTGCTTTTGTGTAGTCTTTAATGGCACCATTATAATCCTTTAATTTATCTTTTACGTTGCCGCGATTATTATAACTATCTGCAAATTTCGGGTTCAGCTCAATGGCTTTATTGTAATCCTGCAAAGCGCCTTCAAAATTACCAATATCATTTTTACAAATGCCGCGATTATTATATGCCTGATAATGCGAAGAATCTAATGCTATCGATTTAGTATAATCTGCAATCGCGTCGACCTGATTACCGGCTTTGCTTTTTTGGGCTGCACTTGAAAAATATTGTGCTGCTGTTTGTCCGGCTACAAACTGAGACCAAAGAATAAACGAATTTATAAAGAGAAAGTATTTCAACATTTATTGTTTGTTTTTTTACAATAAACAAAGGTATTATTTATTGCGATTTCTATTTCTTAAATAATATTATTTTGCTTTTTTCATTTCTTCGAGCATCAGAATAATCTTATCTAATTTTTCTGTTTCAATTAAACTTAAATGTTTTTGTAACGCTTCAATTTCCAACTTCGCATTTACATTTGTATCATAGTCAGCCTGTGCCTGCGCTCTGTCCCTATCGCTTTGACGATTTTGCGCCATCATAATAATTGGTGCAGCATATGCAGCCTGTGTAGAAAATAATAGATTCAACAAAATAAAAGGATAAGCATCCCAATGTTTTACAAAACCCAAAATATTTAAGCTCATCCAAACTAAAACAATAATAGTTTGAATAATAATAAATCGCCACGAACCCATACCTGTTGCTACGGTATCTGCCAGTTTTTGTCCAAAGGTTGATACATCTATATGTTCTGTGTGCCAATTCTTTCTATTTTCCATCTATTCTTATATTTGTAATAATAAAGATAACGAAAATCGCAGAAGAAGTTTTTACTGATTTTCAATTTTACCTCTTGCTCCTAATTCTATCAATTCCATTTTCTGAGGTTTGCCATTATCAATTTCAAAACGAATGATTGTTTTTACTTTGTGAAACCCATGCACTCCTGCTGCACCTGGATTGATATGTAAAAAGCCATACTTCGGATCCTTCATTACTTTGACAATATGTGAATGTCCGCACACTAAAATATCCGGTTTCTCCTTTTTAATCAATGCATTTACATGCGCATTGTACTTGCCGACTGCTCCTGCTATATGTGTAATGAGAATCTTACAATTTTCAAC
>JAYVPZ010000381.1:0-4769 GCA_043757105.1 Aestuariivirga sp.
ACTTGCGTTGTGCCAATGCCAATAAGGGCTGGCGACGAAGTATTCGGCAATTTTGGCGAGCTTGGCCAAGTGAGCGTGAAGTTGATTTAGAAATCTCGGTTAGAAACAGCCTTTTATGCCGTTGAAATTTTCAGCCAATGACGCGCGATATCTTCGCGTTTGGCAACCCACACTTTGTCGTGGGCTAAAACATAATCAATAAACTTAGCCAGCCCCAAAGCTCGCCCGGGTCTTCCCACCAAACGGCAATGCAAACCGATGCTCATCATCTTGGGAGAGCCGCGCTTGCCTTCTTCATAGAGACAATCAAACGAATCCTTGAGATATTGATAAAAATGTTCGCCCGTGTTGAAGCCTTGTGGCGTGGCAAAGCGCATGTCATTGGCATCAAGTGTGTAGGGGATGATGAGATGCTTGCCGCCATCCGCCTTATTCAAAAAATACGGAAGGTCATCCGCGTAATCATCTGATGAATAAAGAAACCCTCCCTCTTCCATCACCAGCTTGGTCGTGTTCATTGAACAGCGCCCCGTGTACCAACCCAAGGGCCTGGAACCCACAACTTCTGTGTGAATGCGAATGGCCTCTTTAATCGAAGCCCGTTCGACTTCCTCGGACATATCTTTATGCTCAACCCATTTCAAACCATGCGAAGCAATTTCCCAACCCGCCTCTATCATCGCTTGCACTTGATCAGGCGATCGCTGCAAAGCTGTAGCGACACCATAAATTGTTAAAGGAAGTTGGCGCTCCGTAAACATGCGCCACAGCCGCCAGAAGCCAGCCCGCGCGCCATATTCATAAATTGATTCCATATTCCAATGGCGCTGACCCGGCCATGCCGCAGCCCCCACGATTTCAGAAAGAAACGCTTCAGAGGCTGCATCGCCATGCAGAATATTATTCTCGCTGCCCTCTTCGTAGTTCAGCACAAACTGAACAGCCACATGCGCCCCGCCCGGCCATTTAGGATCAGGAATATCACGGCCATAGCCCTTCATATTGCGGGGATAATCAGCCATATTATTCTCCGTAAGGAATCCAAATATTTTTGACTTGCGTGGCGCGGCGCAGATATTCATGGCCTTGGCCTTGTTCTGGGTTGAACCAATCAATACGCTTGCCGTCATTCACCCAAGTGGGCTTCACATTACCAGCCGAAGCCTTTTCGACCATCGCGGAGCCCGCCGCATCACCATGATACCAAATGCCTGCAACCTCGTCATGCTCCGCCAAGGTTTTAGCCAATTCATCCCGTGCACCAGTCACAATATTTACCACGCCATCTGGCACATCAGACGTATCAAGCACCTGATAAAAATCAGTGGCGATCAATGGCATGGATTGTGATGCAACCAACACCACCCGGTTGCCCATCGAAAGCGCTGGCATCATCATTGATACCATAGACAGCAACGAATTTTCATTCGGACACACAAGACCCAACACACCAAATGGTTCATTCATTGCCAATGTGGTTTGCTTTTTTGAATTGGTCGAATGAATACGACCATCATATTTATCAGCATGTGCCGCATAAAAGAAAATCCGTTCAAGTGAAGCATCAACTTCGCGCTTTGCATCGCGCGTCGCAGCACCAGACTGAACCAATCGCTTGGCAAATTCATCGGCCCGTGCCGCCAAATTCTCAGCGATGAAATATAATACCTGTGCGCGGCCATGCGCTGATCCACTCGACCATGCCGAAGCTTTGAGCGCCGCCTCAACCGCATTGCGCACATCTTTGCGGTTACCCAATCCCGCCAGACCAATCGCTTTGCCCTTGGGCGAAATCACTTCATAGCTATAACCCGAGTCAGGCCGCGATTGCTTGCCACCAATATAAAGTTTGAACGTACGATCAATCAGATCAGAAGCATTATAGTGCAACTCCGAACTCGGCGAAGCGATTGGCTTTGCTGCCACAGACTTTTCAATCTTCAGCGTCTTCGTCCAATCGGCGACGAGATATTCATACATCCCCTCGCGCCCACCTTCACGGCCAAAGCCGGACTCTTTGTAACCGCCAAAGCCCGCTGCCGCATCAAACAGATTTGTGGAATTAATCCAAACAATGCCAGCCTTCACCCGTGCAGCAAGATCAAGCGCCACATTAATATTCTCCGACCAGATTGAAGCAGCCAGCCCATAACGCGTATGATTGGCCAATGCTGCAGCTTCTTCCGGCGTACGGAATGTCATAGCCGAAATCACCGGCCCAAAAACTTCCTCGATCATCACGGTTGAAGACGTATCAACATCAATGAAAAGTGACGGCGCAAAATAATTGCCCTTAGCAGGCATCGCACACGGCGCTTGAATTAAGGTGCCACCATCGGCCTCGCCCTTTTTCACCATTGCGGAAACGCGGCTCAATTGAATGGGGTCAACCAACGGCCCCATATCATTTGATTTATCCAGTGGATCACCCACCCGCAGCGATCCCATGCGGTGCTTTAACTTGGCATAGAACTTCTGCGCTATGCCTTCCTGCACCAACAGTCGCGTGCCAGCACAACACACCTGCCCCTGATTAAACCACACGGCATCAACCACACCTTCAACAGCAGCATCGAGATCAGCATCTTCATAAACCACGAATGGAGATTTGCCTCCCAATTCAAGCGACAGTTTTTTGCCCGACCCAGCCGTCTGTACACGGATCAACTTTCCAACTTCAGTCGATCCCGTGAAAGCGATCTTATCGACATCCTTATGAGCCACCAAAGCAGCCCCCGTTTCGCTTGCCCCCGTCACCACATTCACCACGCCATCAGGAATGCCAGCTTCAGAACAAATTTCCGCAAATGCCAGCGCCGTCATGGGTGTAAACTCCGCAGGTTTCAACACCACAGTGTTACCAGCAGCCAGTGCAGGCGCAATTTTCCAAGCCAGCATAAGCAGGGGAAAATTCCATGGAATGATTTGCCCACACACACCAACAGGGCCATAGCCTTTAAACTCGGTATCACGAAGCTGCGCCCAACCTGCGTGATGATAGAAATGCCGCGCCACCAATGGAATATCAATGTCACGCGATTCACGAATGGTTTTGCCATTATCCATGGTTTCGAGAACGCTGAGGAACCGTTCGCGCTTTTGAATATGCCGCGCCAAAGCATAAAGATGTTTGGCTCGCGCAAATCCCGACAATTTTGACCAAGGCCCAAATGCCTTGCGCGCTGCTTTTACAGCTTGGTCAACATCCGCCGCCGTACCATGCGCAATCCTGCCCAAAACAGAATTGTCATGAGGATTAAAGACATCCATCAAAATCTTAGCCGATGAGCGCACAAAATGCCCGCCAATAAAATGGCCAAAACCATCTTTGTGAATAGCCAACCAATCTTTCACGACCGAATTTGATTCAGGTGCCGGGCCGTAATCCATGGTTTCAAGAATGTCTGTAACAGAAGCCATAATAGTCCTTTAAGCCAATGCGTGATGTGAAAGGGCAGCATAACGTCCGGTAAGATAATGTTCGAGCTGTCGTTCAATATCGGCCAACAAGGAACTCGCCCCAATCCGAAAAAGATCAGGCTCCAACCAACGTCGGCCCAATTCCTCTTTCATCAAAATCTGCCAAGCCATGGCATCCTTGGCGGTCTTCAATCCACCGGCAGGCTTGAATCCAATTTGAAATCCGGTCATCTCGCCGTAGTCCCGAAGGGCTCGCACCATCGTCAGGCTGACAGGCAATGTGGCATTCACATCTTCTTTGCCTGTTGACGTCTTGATGAAATCTGCCCCCGCCTGCATGGCCACCATTGATGCTTTGTAAACATTGCGCAGCGTTTTCAAATCTCCCGTCGCCAAAATCGCTTTCAAATGCGATTGTCCACAGGCAACGCGCATCGCGGCAATTTCGTCATAAAGCGCCGCCCAATTCTGCATCAAAACCAATTCACGATTGATCACGATATCAATTTCTTCAGCGCCTTCGTCAACTGCATATTTAATTTCGGCAAGCCGAATGGAAAGCGGCGTCAGGCCCGCTGGAAACCCTGTGGCCACAGAGGCCACTGGAATGCCCGAACCCCGCAATGCTTTAACGGCATGAGGCACCATCGTCGGATAAACACAAATTGCACCGACTGTTGGCGGAGCACCAGCCATGCCCAGCTTCTCAACCAAATCATCCCGCAGAGGTCGCTTGGCCTTTTCGCAAAGCCTGTGCACACGACCCGCCGTATCATCGCCAGCCAGCGTGGTCAGATCAATGCATTGCAAAGCCTTCACCAACCAAGCCGCCTGATATTCTTTCTTCACACTGCGCCGTGTTGTCAGCGTCGCGGCACGACGCTCGGCGGACGAGGTATTAACTTGAATATTTTCAAACCAAGATGTGTCAAGCGGCATAGCAACATTGCGCGCCAGTGAATTTGAAAGACGGGCAGATTTAACATCCATAACTTAATTTCCGCGACAAACTATGTTTGAATAGAGTGATAGAGCGGAACGGCCTAGATGCCAACTGTCTTTCATGGAAAACAAAGGAATGGCTGGGGCGGGAGGGATCGAACCTCCGAATGCCGGAATCAAAATCCGGTGCCTTACCGCTTGGCGACGCCCCATTCAAGCGGGTCTATAGCTGCTTCGTTTAGCAAGAGCAATCATGAGTTTTGCGGCGTTTTGTCAGGGTATAAATTTGTGTAAGACGCAAGTGGTCGGAGGTTAAAATCCTCACTCTCCGACCACTGAGCCAAGTTATTTCTTACCTAAAGCCAACCAAGCACCCTGAAAGCCAAGCGCCACTAAAGCGGCTTTAA
>JAYVPZ010000382.1:0-4768 GCA_043757105.1 Aestuariivirga sp.
ATGCGCACTGTGCCTTCTACAATATTTGATAGGGTCAATGCTGATCCCAGCGGCACATCACGCTTATGCAATGGCCATTTGACGCCTGTAAGCGTGAGGCCGCGCAAGTCTGCCACTGGAGCAATACTCAACCTTGTGCCTACGCTTAGATCGTCAATTTCGAGTTCATCGATCAGCGCATGGGCTTCTTCGTTGCCGGAAGTCATAAAAATATCCATGCCGCGTTTGGCGAGGCCAAGCAAAAATCCGGCATGGGCTAATGTGTGATCAAACTGTCCGCCAAAGCCACCGACTAATATGAGCGAGGTCGCACCACGCCGCAAAGCTTCGGCAATCGCTATCTCGCCATCGGTTGCATCTTTTTCTGCATCGTAGGTTTGGCGCGGCACATCTACATGTTTTTTCTGGAGTGAGGTGCTGGCCGAATCAAAATCACCGACCCACAATTCTGCTTTAAGATTCAGAGTGTCAGCATGTTGCATGCCGCTATCGGCCGCGATGACGCGTGAATCCTTCAATTGTTTTTTTAAGCGCTTGGTAGTCTTTACGGTTCCACCAAGCAAGATCGCGAATTTTGACATGGCCGTGATGTAGCAGATGCATCTTGCCAGCGCACCTGTTCATGATTAAGATCGCAGTTGCTCTCAACGGGGTGCCATTGTGGCTGAGACTGGCTTTACCGCCTAAACCCGCTGAACCTGATCTGGATTATGCCAGCGGAGGGATTGTGGGCGGGCACATTTCCTGCGCCCACTCTCATTCAAATCCGAAATTATTGGAGGAATGATGAAGAAGCTACTCTTAAATACCGTAATGTTTTTGGCGCTGGGTGCTGTAGCCCAAGCAAAGGACACGCTGACGGTCTATACCTATGAAAGCTTTGTGGGCGATTATGGCCCCGGGGCCAAAATCAAAGCCAAGTTTGAAGAGACATGCGATTGCGAAATTAAATGGGTTTCGCTTGGTGACGGTGTTGCTGTGCTCAATCGCCTAAAGTTGGAAGGAGCTGGTACCAAGGCTGACGTAGTTTTGGGGCTTGATACCAATTTGACCGCTGAGGCGCATGACACTGGATTGTTCGGCAAGCACGGTGTTGATGTTGCGCGTGCCAAAGTACCGGGCGGTTGGACGGACTTGGAGTTCTTGCCCTATGATTACGGGCACCTTGCGTTTGTTTATAATACAGAGTTGGTGAAGACACCGCCTAAAAGTTTGGACGAGTTGGTGAACGGCGACGTTAACTTAAAAATCGCTTTGGAGGATCCGCGTTCATCGACACCTGGCCTTGGATTTTTGCTGTGGATGAAGCAAGTTTATGGCGATCAGGCTTCTGATAAATGGAAGATTCTTAAGAAGCGCGTTTTGATTACAGCGCCGGGTTGGAGCGAGGCTTATTCGCTTTTCACTAAGGGTGAAGTTTCGATGGTATTTTCATACGTCACCTCGCCTGCCTATCACATGATTGAAGAGAAGACCGACAAATACCAAGCGGCGAATTTTGCCGAAGGGCACTATTTGCAGGTTGAGGTGGCGGGGTTAATTGAGGCTTCGCCACGCAAGGCATTGGCGCTCAAATTTATGGATTTCATTTTAACGCCGGGGTTCCAAGACAACATTCCGACGATCAATTGGATGATGCCTGCAAGTGCGACCACCGCCCCCTTGCCGCCGGAGTTTGACAAGTTAGTGAAGCCTTCAAAAACGTTGCTTTACACTCCGCAAGAGGTGAATGCGCATCGGAGGGAATGGATCAATGAATGGTTTAAAGCTGTGAATGGCTAAGCGTATTTCTATTCAAAATTATGCCGCCCAGTTCGTTGTGCTGGGCGGTGTTTTGCTGGGATTGGTTCCGCTGTTTTGGTTTGCACTAGCGCGCGGCGGATTTGCAGCTTTGCAACTTGATAGTGGTATTGCGGATGTTTTGTGGTTTACGCTGAAGCAGGCGTTTTTATCAACGGTGTTGTCAGTCATCCCGGGTCTGTTCATTGCGCGAGCGTTAGCGCGACGGGATTTTATGGGGCATGCATGGTTGTTAAGGTTGTTTGCTGTGCCAACTGCGTTGCCTGCGATTGTAGTGATCTTGGCGCTTTCGCAGATTTATGGTGCGAAACAAATGTTGGGTGAATACGTCAACTTTTATGGGCTTGGCGGGATTTTGCTGGCTCATGTGTTTTTTAATCTGCCACTTGCTGTACGATTATTTTATGAAGCGAACGAAAATATTTCGCCTGAGAATTTTAGGTTGGCGGCGCAACTATCATTTTCGGATTGGGCTGTGTTTCGGCATGTGGAGTGGCCCGTTTTCCGCAATGTGTTACCACGCGTGAGTGCGCTGGTATTTTTGCTTTGTGCTGCAAGTTTTGTAATTGTGCTAACACTGGGTGGGCCTGCCGCCACGACACTAGAAGTGGCGATCTATCAATCGTTGCGGCTTGATTTTGATATTGGGCGAGCTCTTGCGTTGGCAGTGTTGCAGATTGTTTTGTGTTTGATTTTAGTGGCACTTTCGGGTCACGTGATGTTGCAAAATTTTACCCACGCGACGACGCTGCTTGTGCAAAAGCGATTTGATGGCAATGATTATGTGGCAAGATTTACTGACTATGGATTGATTTTGCTCGGTGTCGTTTTCATTGTTCCACCGATGTTGGCTTTGGTTGTTGGAGGTGTAGGTCAGATCGCAATCAGCTCTCAGCTGTTTAATGCGCTGCTTTTCAGTTTTGCAATTGGCGCGGCTTCTGCCCTCCTGACCATACTGCTGGCATGGAAAATCGCTCAGTGTACGGATTGGTTTTCACAGAGCATTTCACTAGCTGCATTGATCGTTCCGCCTGCGGTTATGGCGACCGGTTGGTTCTTGTTGTTGCGTGATGTGAATGATCGGATCGATGTAGTTTTAGCGACCATTATTGCGCTGAACGCCTTGATGGCCTTGCCCTTTGCAGTTTCTATTTTGGCACCGGCGTTTGACCGTAATATGAAATGGCATGACCGACTGTGCAAACAATTGGGGTTTAACAATTGGCAGAGGCTGATCAATATTGATTTGCCACTCATGCGCAGACCTGTGATGCAGGCTTTATTGCTGGCCTTTGTTTTATCACTAGGTGATTTGACGGCGATTACGCTGCTTGGCAATCAAGGTATTGTTACTTTGCCCTCCCTTATCCAAAGCCAGATGGGGCATTACCGGGGTGATGCGGCGACGGGAACGGCGCTGATGTTGGCGATCATCAGTTTAGGATTTGCAGCGCTGGCACAGAAATTGGGAACTGAAAATGATTTTGATTGAGCAAGTCCGATTTCAACGTCGGAAATTTGCACTGGAAATTGATCTTCACGTGAGGTCCCAAGTTTTTGCAGCGGTATTGGGTGGCAGTGGTTCGGGCAAATCCACTTTGCTTTCGATCATTGCCGGATTTGAAGAGCTGGAAAACGGTAAGCTTTGGCTTGATGAGGCTAATATGCAAAATGTTCCGCCACCCAAGCGGCCTGTGAGCATGGTATTTCAAGATCACAATGTTTTTGGACATTTGAGTGTCTGGGACAATGTGGCTTTGGGCATTTCGCCATCGTTAAAGTTGAACAACGATCAGTATGAACTAGTTCATGCAGCTCTAGCGCGTGTTGGTCTTGCGCAATATGCCAGCCAAAAACCTGGAAGCATTTCGGGCGGCGAACGCCAGCGTGTGGCTTTGGCGCGGGTGCTGGTGCGTAAGCGCAAGATACTCTTGCTCGATGAACCCTTTGCTGCGCTTGATCCGGGGCTGCGCCAGAACATGCTTGATCTGGTTTCAGATTTGAGACGCGAGCATGGATTGACGGTTTTGATGGTGACGCACCAACCGGAAGAGGCATTGCGCGCGGCGGATGAAATTATATTTGTGGCCGACGGAAAAGTGCGGGAGCCGATTGCCAGCAAAACATTTTTTAATATGCACGATGACGGAGCCATCGATATTTATTTAGGAAAGACGCGCTAGCGTTTTACCATCCGCCACCACCACCGCCGCCGCCGCCACCACCGGATGAGCCTCCCCCACTCGAACCAGATGATGAGCCGGGCGCAGTCGAAGACGACGAAATGGTCGAGGCTAGACTATCACCTAAGCTGCTACCCATGCCTCCATATCCGCTATAATGACCACTGGAACCATACCAAGCGCTGGCGGCTCCTGCGGCTGCTGCCACTGCAAGAACAGAGGCAAATTTTTTGTTCCACGCATTTTCACAATCCAGCGCCATGGCATAGGGCAAATAACGCTCAAACAATTCTGGCGTTTTTTCCGGTGGGTTGAGGGCATCAAGCCGCTTTTCTTCGGCGGTTGAAAGATAGAGTCTGAAACCCTCAATCTGATCTAAGATTTGACGGCCTTGCACAGTGGGCGCGGGCATTAAATAATAAAATAACATGTTGAGTGCGCCGATGGTGATAGTTGTTCCTGCGAAGGCTATTAAGCTGGGTGATAGCGTTTCTGACGAAAGATATAGAACAGGTATTGCTAGGCCAGCCCCAAAAAACGGCACGATGAAAACCAGCGCAACCAATGACTGTAGTTTAGCGAAAATGCCTCTGGCTGCGAAAATACGTTTTACCGCTGGCATGCCAACCAACAAAATGATGGCCCAGAGGCCGCTCGAAAACGCACCGATGAAAAGTCCGGTGAAGCCAAAGCCGTCTGGCATTAAGAATGCTGAAATCGCAAGGCCGATAATCGACATTACAATTCCAATGGTGAACCAGCCATAATTATTATGGAACAGTGTT
>JAYVPZ010000383.1:0-4765 GCA_043757105.1 Aestuariivirga sp.
GGCGGGAATCCATACCAACCGACTATCTTGCCTTTTAATGGATTCCCGCCTGCGCGGGAATGACGGATTATCGTTTAAACAAATACCTTAAATTTCTGAACGGCGCTTGTCCAGCTTTGGTGTGAATGATTTCACCAGTTCAATGGCATCCACCAATCCCACGCGGTCAATCTGAATGCCCGGTGGGAAAGCCGTGGTGAAACGTGTGGCCAAACGCGGATCTAGGATAACAAAGCATCCACGGTCTCCCTCGCGCCTGATCAAGCGGCCAAAGGCTTGGCGCAGCTTTAAACGCACCGACATATCTTTATAGGCATTGCCGCCAAAGGCTTCTGACCTTGCGCGTTCGAGGATCGTTGGTGTTGACCATGGCACACGGTCGAGAACGATCAAGCGCAACGAGTCCCCCGGCACATCAACCCCATCACGCACAGCGTCTGTGCCCAGCAAACACGCATCACGTTCAGCGCGGAACATATCAACCAATGTGCCTGTATCCATCGGATCAACATGTTGAGCATAAAGTGGCAGGCCAATTTTGGCGAGTGGCTGTGCAATGCGTTTATGCACGGCACGCAGTCTGGCAATCGCCGTAAACAGTCCAAGCCCACCACCGCCCGATGCAACAAACAGCTCGCGGTACGCGGCGGCAATCTGGTCCATGTCTTCGCGGTTCACATCTGTCACCACAATCACGCGGCTGATTTTTTTATAATCAAAAGGCGAGTCGTATCCGGCGCGTTTGACCGGGTAGGGCAGATGGATGGCCCCCGTGCGCATTTCCGCGTTGGTCCAATCATCAGGAACATCGGGCGGGCGGTCTTTGAGTGTTGCTGACGTTATGATCAAACCATCCGCACTGCGCAACACTGTGTTGGCCAGCGGCACTGAGGGATCAATCCAATGGCTGTGCAGACCAACATCAGCTTCGCGGCCAAAACTTTGGTCAATCGAAAACCAATCGACAAACAAAACATCAGGGCTTTCCAACAAATGATTGAGCATGGAAATCCAGCCACCCACCACAAGCTCGCCACGGCGCTTTAACGAACGCGCCAATGATTCAATCCGGCCACGGTCATTGGTGTTGAGTTCAGATGCTTCGTCATCAAGTTTTTTTAACAACACATTGGCCAGCGCCGACATTGGCTTTTTCAAATCCATCAACGCTGTTGATAAATCAGCCACAGCATCTGGAAGTTTTTCCACCAATGGCAAACAATCAGTCTCCAATGAATTGCTGTTGGAAGCTTCTGACCGCGCTAAAACTTGTTGGCGCACGAGGGTTAAAAAATCTTCGGCCGAACCTTCGGGTTGGCCATTTTGAATGCGCCGCGTCCAGCCGGGGCCTGGCAGAGCAGTGGCGGCCCGCAAAATTTGTTGAAGCAGTTTTTCGGCATTGTCTTGATCCGCCACCAAATCGCCAATGCGTTCAGAAAGCCCCCGCCCGCGACGACGCTCGGTTTCTGGCCCGCGCAACCAGCGGCGCAGTTCGGATGCTTCCATTGCAGTGAGGTGACCAGAAAATGCGCTGTCTGCTGCATCAAACAAATGATGGCCTTCATCAAACACAATACGCCTGATGCCGCCGGGTGCTGCTTCCTCATCCGGCGTTGAGGCCACACCGATGGCTTGGTCAATGGCCGCTTGATGCAATACGAGCGCATGATTGGCGATCACAATATCCGCATTGCGCCCGGCCCGCACTGAGCGTTCAATGAAGCAGCGCTTATAATGCGCACAGCCAGCATAGATGCATTCGCCGCGCCGATCAGTTAGGCCCAGTGCCGAAGGTGTTAAGCCCCGCCCTTCGCCATCAATCGAAACATCTTGAAACAGAGACAAAAGCCAAGACGGAAAATCACCGCCCACAATATCGCCATCACGCGAAAACCGGGCCCACCTTGCAATCAACGCAGCCAATAAAGCAGAACGCGCATTAGCCCCCGTCAACCGCCCAAACACCTCTTGCATGTTGAGCAAGCAGGCATAATTTTCGCGGCCTTTGCGGATCACAATGCGTTCGCGCCGCTCAGCAGGGTCTTGCACCAGACGCGCCGTTTCCTGATCCAATTGGCGTTGCAGATTTTTGGTGTAGGTTGATATCCACACCGGCGCATTGTTTTTGCGCGCCCATAAATATGCGGGCGCTAAATACCCCAATGTTTTGCCCAACCCCGTGCCCGCTTCAGCCAGCAAAATATTATTGATGTCTTTGCGGTCGCGCGGTTCAAACGCGTGGGTGGCCATCGCCGCATAATCGCTTTGGGCGGCGCGAGCTTCGGAATCGCTGCCAAGAATTTCAGCCAGAAAGCGCTTGGCATCATTGCCGCTGATGGCTTCTTGAGTGCCGGGTGCGCGGCTGCCATCATCTTCCCATTCTTCAATGCGGTCCCACACGTTAAGGCCCGTTGCAAACCCACCCACATCCATCTTCGGGTTTGCGGTCAGCAATGCGGCCATCACAGGTTTCGCCCAAGGCCAGTTGGCGCGCGCTAAGAATGTGGCCAGCTCTGCGGCCTCGCGCAGCAAAGGATAATTTTTATTCGAAAGTCGCATCAACAAATCATCCACCACGGCATGCAAGGTTTCAGTGTCGTTTGCCAATTGCTCAACGGCCAGCGACCTTGCCAATCCCATCGGCGTGGGCGTGGCAATGCGGGCTGGAACCACAAAAGCAAACAACTCCGCCACATCAAAATGGCGCTGTTCGCGTGCCGCGCGGATCAGGCTTTTGGGAGCAGATGCTGCCGCACCCAAACGTTCAATCAAAAAATGCGAATGACATATCAAATGTGGACTGGCCGATAAACGCGCCAGCGCCGCCGCCGCCCCCAGCTTTTCGCCAGATACAACAGCGCCAAGCCCCAAGCCGATGGCCGTGGGTGGGGGATTAAATTTATGGTCTTGCGCGTTCACCACGCTTTCATAGTGGCGAATCTCGTGATTGACCACAGCCCACCCGCTGCCTAAAGAGGCCGCTCAACATTTTAATTGGAAATCTATAATGCCCATCTCGCCCACCCTTCGCGCAGCCGCCATAGAATCAAAGGCTTGGCCTTTTGAGGAAGCGCGGAAGATTTTGAAACGGGTGGAGAAATCAAACCAAAAATCAGTATTGTTTGAAACCGGTTACGGCCCCTCGGGCCTGCCGCATATCGGCACATTCGGCGAAGTGTCGCGCACCACCATGGTGCGCCGCGCGTTTGAATTGATGAGCGATGTGCCCACACGGCTGCTGGTGTTTTCTGACGATATGGACGGCATGCGCAAGATTCCAGATAACGTGCCTGATAAATCTTTCCTTGAGCCACATCTCCATAAGCCGCTCACATCGGTGCCCAATCCATTCGGCGGCGATTATGAAAGCTTTGGCCATCACAATAATGCAATGCTGCGCCGCTTCCTCGACACGTTCGGTTTTCAATATGAATTTGGTTCGGCCACAGAATATTATAAGTCTGGCAAATATGATGACATGCTCATCCTCGCGCTGGAAAAATATGATGACATCATGGGAGTCATGTTGCCAAGCTTAGGCGCGGAACGCCAAGCCACCTATTCGCCCTTTCTGCCGATCTCACCAATTTCGGGCCGCGTGCTTTATGTGCCGATGAAGGCAATTGATGCCAAGAAGGGCACCATCACATTTGTGGGTGAAGACGGCGTGGACGTAACACTCGACGTACGCGGCGGTCGCACCAAGCTGCAATGGAAGCCAGATTTCGGCATGCGCTTTGCCGCACTTGGCGTGGATTTTGAAATGTTCGGCAAAGACCACCAATCCAACGCGCCGATTTATGATCGCAATTGTGAAATTCTGGGCGGCATTGCGCCAGAGCATTATGTTTACGAACTCTTCTTGGATGATAAAGGTCAGAAGATTTCAAAATCCAAAGGCAATGGTTTGACCATCGATGAATGGCTGACCTACGCTGATCCAGATTCACTTTCGCTTTATATGTATAACCGCCCGCGCGAAGCCAAGAAACTGTTCTTTGATGTGATCCCGCGCGCAGTTGATGAATATGCGCAGCATTTGGCCGGCTACCTAAAGCAGACTGAGCCAAAAGATCATTTGATGAATCCGGTGTGGCACATCCACGGCGGCATGCCCCCCAAGCCAGAAACCGGCGGCGTTACATTTGCGCTG
This sequence comes from Aestuariivirga sp., assembly GCA_043757105.1. Classification (GTDB taxonomy): domain Bacteria; phylum Pseudomonadota; class Alphaproteobacteria; order Rhizobiales; family Aestuariivirgaceae; genus Aestuariivirga. The sequence goes on from JAYVPZ010000383.1 coordinate 4,154, forward strand.
CTGCTCAATTTGGTGGCCGTGGCCAACACCGAAGACAAAGCCGTTTTATGGGCGTTCCTCAAGCGCTATGCGCCAGAGATGGACGCGGCCACCCATCCCCGCCTTGATAAGATGGTGGGTTATGCCATCCGTTATTATTTGGATTTCGTGAAACCAAACAAGGTTTATCGCGCCTGTACGGAGGATGAAGCCAAGGCTCTTTCCGATCTCAACGCAGCTCTTGCAGCGTTACCTGAAAGTTCAACACCAGAAGCCATTCAACAAGTGGCCTATGACATCGGCAGGCGCGAGCCTTACACCACCACACAGAAAGACGGCTCCATCGGCGTGGCCCAAAGCTGGTTTAACATGCTTTACCAGGTGCTGCTGGGCGAAGAAAAGGGCCCAAGGTTCGGCAGCTTCACAGCGCTTTATGGTTTGGGCAATACGCGGAAGTTGATCGCTTCGGCTTTAGCTGGCGAATTCATAAAGTAAATTTCTCATCCTTCTTCAACACTAACGCCAGCGTCAACACATTTCGGTGACAGTGCTGGACTGCACCCCCTAATTGAGACACAGATAATTTCTGTGACAGGGTATCTGAGAGGATGCTTTATGACACAGAAGATGACG
>JAYVPZ010000384.1:0-4746 GCA_043757105.1 Aestuariivirga sp.
GTCGCCCGCATTCAAAAAGATGGCCATGTGGCGGGCACACCACGGGTTATAAGGATTGAAAGGTTTTGAAAATCGTCCTCTACCGCATGGCGGGAGAGGAAAGGGGCCCATTGCAAAGCAATGGGATAGGTGAGGGGCAATCGCACCATCCCTCGGCCCCTCATCTATCCCAACTCACTGCGTTCGTCGGGTCCCTTTCTTCTCCCGCGGGCGGGAGAACACTATGAATAAACCCGCCTTCCTCGACGTTGAAAAATCCGTCAAACGCCAGCGTTGGGTAGCGCGGTTAGATGATCAACGTCTGGCGCAAACGATTGCAGAAAAAAACGAACTGCCCGAAATCCTCGGCCGCGTCATGGCCGCGCGTGGTGTGACGTCGGACGAAGCCGAAGCATTCTTAAACCCCACACTCCGCTCGCTCATGCCACAACCATCGGCCTTCATGGATATGGAAAAGGGCGCTGCACGTCTGGCTGAAGCCATCGTCAAGAAAGAAGTCATCGGCATCATCAGCGATTATGATGTGGACGGTGTTTCCTCCGCCGCCATCATGGTGCGCTTCCTCGCCAGCGTGGGCCATGAAGCCAATGTCTATATCCCAGACCGCTTGACCGAAGGTTATGGCCCATCTGAAAAAGCGGTGACCACGCTCAAAGAGCAAGGCACACAATTATTGCTCACACTTGATTGCGGTGTGATGAGCCACGATCCATTGGCGCATGCTGCTGACTTAGGACTTACCACGATCATCGTTGATCACCATCAAGCAGGTGTTGAGTTGCCCCAGGCTTACGCTGTGATCAACCCAAACCGCCAAGATGACATATCAGGGCAGGGCCACTTATGTGCCGCTGGCGTAGTGATGATCTTGATTGCAGCAGTCAACAAAGAACTGCGCACACGCGGCCATTACAATGAGCAACGCCCCGAACCAAACATGCTGCAATGGCTCGAACTCGTAGCACTCGCCACTGTATGCGATGTGGTTCCGCTCAAAGGCCTAAACCGCGCTTACGTCACGCAAGGTCTGCGCATCATGTCGCGCCGCGAAAACCCCGGCATTCTCGCACTTGCAGATGTGGGCGGTTTGAAACGCAGGCCAGATGTTTATGCGTTGGGCTTCATCCTTGGCCCTCGTATCAACGCCGCAGGCCGCGTGGGCCATGCGGAAGAAGCGCTGGCATTGCTCACCACAAATGACAAAGGCGAGGCCTATGCACTCGCCCGCAATCTCGACGAGCTAAACCGCAAACGACAAATCATTGAACTCCGCGTCGTCGACGAAGCCATCGCCCAAGCCGAAGCCGCCATGGGCAAAGACAAGAGCCCTTCGATAATTGTTGTCGCCGCCGATGGTTGGCACCCCGGCGTGGTCGGCCTTGCCGCCTCACGCCTCAAAGACCGTTTCTCGATCCCAAGTCTTGTGCTCGCCATGAACACCAAAACCGGATTGGCCACAGGCTCTGGCCGCTCGATCGCTGGTGTCGATTTGGGCAAAGCGGTGCGCCTTGCATCCGAAGCCGGAATCCTCATCAAAGGCGGCGGACATGCCATGGCGGCGGGCCTCACCGTGCCCATCGAAAAGCTAGCCGAGCTTCGCCAATTCCTCGATGAATCTCTGGCCTCCGAAGTTGAAAACCTGCGCGATCCGTCTCTCCCCATCGACGGCGCATTAACCGCCAGCGGGGCCACGCTGGATCTGATCGAACTCCTCGAACAAGCAGGTCCCTACGGTTCGGCCCACCCATCGCCCATGTTCGTGTTCCCCGCCCATAAAGTGATCTACGCCGACCAAGCGGGCACTGACCATGTGCGCTGCACACTGGTGGCCAGCGACGGCACCAAACTCAAAGCCATCGCCTTTCGCGCGCTGAACACTGAACTTGGCGAATTGCTGCTTTCAGAGCGTAGTCATCCAATCCACGTCGCAGGGCGATTAGTTGCCGATGAGTGGGGCGCCAAGCGTATTCCATCGCTGCAAATTGAAGATGCAGCAATTATCCGCTAGCGGTTCCGCCGACCTGCAAACAGATCCTTTTGTTGGTCGAATGTTTCGCTCAACAAATCAACCACAGCTTTTATGCGCGCTGATCCGCGCTGTGATTCATGATAGACGATCCAGCCGGTGGACATTGCGATAGGCTCTGGCAGGGCACGCACCAAATTTGCATTTGCATCACCATAGTAACAAGCGATGACACCAATGCCAGCGCCGGAGGAAATTGCTCCCATGGCCATTTCCGTGCTGTCAACGCGCACCGTGCTTTTGTTGGTGCCGCAATAGAGTTCAACAAAGTTGAACCATGGCAAATGCAACATCGTTTCAACATAGCGAACCAGCTTGTGATTTTTCAAATCGTCGGCGCAGGTGGGTAAGCCATATTCTGCGGCATAAGCTTTTGATGCAAATAAACCATTGCCCCATTCAAATGCCCTCTTGCCAATTACGTCAATCTCAGTGGGCTTCACCATGCGAATGGCGATATCGGCATCACCCTTTGCGAGGTCAACAATCTTATAGGCCGCTCCAAGTTCGACTGAGAGATTGGGGTATTTACGCGTCAGCGCTTCACTAAAGTGTATCAAGGCCCTGGTGAGTGAGGGTACTGTTGAAATGCGCACAACACCACTGATTTCATTTCTCGTTTCACGAATGCCTTTCGTGAGGGCGTTAGCCTCTCTTTCAATATTTTCGGCCGCTGCAAAAGCTTGTTTGCCTTCGGGTGTGAGCACAAATTCCCGCCCTCCACGAATAATCAGTGTGGCACCAATTGCCTCCTCAACCGCAGTTAACCTACGACTAACGGTGGAACTGTCTATGCCTAGAATGCGTGCAGCGCCCGCCACGGAGCCGCCGCGGCCCAGTGCTAGGATAATCTTGAAATCGCTCCATTCGGGGTCGTTCATCTGTACACGTCCATGCGCCCCCGCGTTAAAACATATAGCCAAGCGGATGCATTTTTGCACGAGATGATTGCTGCCACGGACATTGACGGATTTTTTGATCTGGATTAGCTTGCAATCATCGGAAAGGCCGAGAGGCCAACCGAGTTCTACAAACAAAATATAAGCCACAGCGCGGAGAATGGTCTCTTCGCTGAATGAGAAAACTTGTCTTCAAAGGGGAACGACCATGAAGAAACGTGATGTATTTTTAGCCGCAGCTGCCGCCACTGCCGCCGTTGTTGTAGGTAAGGCCGCCAATGCCGCTGCCATGGGCCCGGTGCTGGCTGTCATCAGTCACTAGGTGAAAGACCTTGCTGTATGGAAGGCGGTTTATGATAGCGCTGAGGCCATTCGTCAGAAAGCAGGTGTCACAGGTGCTGAAGTGTTTCATGACCCGAAAGACCCGAACGCAATTGTGATCATCCACCGCTTTCCAACTTTAGATGCCATGCAGGCGTTCCTCGGCGATCCGAACTTGAAGGCCGCCATGGAAAAGGGTGGTGTGACTGCGCCTCCCACAGCCGTCGTTGGTGTTGCCGTTTGACTTTACTTGCGAGGCGTTTAACTTCGTCTCCCTCAATCCCTTTAGGAGCCCCCGCTATGAACTCCCATACTTCGACCCCGATGAAAACCCGTGACATCCACAACCATCACATGGATTCCACGCGCTGGAATGATTTCAAATTCCGCGACGACGACATCATTGTTGGAACCTATGCCAAATCCGGCACCACTTGGATGCAGCAGATTGTTTCACAGCTGGTGCATGATGGCCAAGAGGGAATTGATGTCCACCATCTTTCGCCATGGATTGATCTTCGCATCATGCCGCCAGAGGCCTATGCGGGCCTTGAACAACAAAAAACCCGCCGCTTTATGAAAACGCATTTGCCAGTCGATGCCTTGGTGTTTTCGCCCAAGGCAAAATATCTTTACATCGCGCGTGATGGTCGCGACATGATAATGAGCATGCACAATCATCATAAAAATGCCAATGCCAACTGGTATGGTGCATTGAATGACACGCCGGGCCGCATCGGCCCCACAATCGCGCCACCGCCTGATGATCGGGCGGTTTATTTCCGTGAATGGCTGGAGAAAGATGGCTTTCCATTCTGGTCATTCTGGGAAAACATCCGCACATGGTGGAACATCCGGCATTTGCCAAATGTGAAGCTGGTTCATTTCAACGATCTGAAGCGCGATCTGCCCGGCCAAATCCGCGAGATCAGTGATTACCTCGGTATCAAGCAAGGCGCGGCAACTTTCCAGAACATCGTTGACCATTGCAGCTTCAGCTACATGAAATCCCATGCCGCTGCGGTCGCCCCGCTGGGCGGAGCCTTGTGGGAAGGCGGTGCCGACACCTTCATCCACAAAGGCACCAATGGCCGTTGGAAAGATGTGCTGTCCGCCGATGACGTGAAGACCTATGAAGCAGATGCGAAGCGCGAATTGGGCGCAGATTGTGCCCGTTGGTTGGCTGGCTGAAGGCGGAAATTCCGCATAACCAAAAGGGCGCACTTGCAAACTGGGGCGAACGTGCATATAGAGCAGCCGTTCGCCCAAATCAGGCCAACAAGTGCGCCCTTCGTCTATCGGTTAGGACGACAGCCTTTCACGTTGTAAAGACGGGTTCGACTCCCGTAGGGCGCACCAATTTTTCTTTTCCATTTTGTTTTTGTCGGGCTAGTATCACCCAATTGATGCCTCCAAAGAGGGGTGAAATCGGGAAGAAACACATATGCAACTCCGCAAAGCGGCGCACCAAGCCAAACATATTTCGGCCAAAGAGGCTGC
>JAYVPZ010000385.1:0-4738 GCA_043757105.1 Aestuariivirga sp.
GATGTGTCGCTAGGCTCCGTCATCTCCGCTGTTGAAGGCACGCTCGAAGTGAAAGCGGTCAAGATTGCCGCATATCGCAAAGGCCAAGGCCGCGTGATCACTGAGAAGCGCGTGGACTGTGATTTCATCGCCATGTCTGGCGGCTGGAACCCTGCCCTTCACCTCTGGTGTCATAATGGTGGCAAGATTAAATTTGATGATGCGTTACAAAGCTTCCGTCCACTGTCTCACACAGATGCCATCACGGCAATCGGTGCAGCCAATGGCACAATGATTGTGGCTGATACACTAGTTGAGGCACAGGCAGCTGGTCAGACCGCAGCGAGATCCGTTCTGAAAAAAGCCAAAGAATTTAAAGCCATAAAATTCAAAACTGAAGAACCAATGCGCGGCGCACTGGAATCCATGTGGTTTGCGCCCGCCACTGGCTTATATAATGAAGGCAACAAGCACTTCATCGATTTCCAGAATGATGTGACGGTGGCAGACTTGGAACTGGCACAGCGCGAAGGCTATGAGAGCATAGAGCATACGAAGCGTTACACAACCTTCGGCATGGCGACTGACCAAGGCAAGACTTCAAACATTAATGGTCTTGGTGTTCTTTCCGAAGCCACGGGCAAAACCATTCCTGAAATTGGCACAACAACGTTCCGCCCGCCCTACACGCCATATTCATTCGGCTCAATTGCCGGCGCACACACAGGCGCATTGTTCCTGCCCATCCGCCGCACGCCAATTTTCAACTGGCATAAGTCGCATGGCGCAACATTTGAACCCGTCGGCCAATGGCGCAGGGCTTATACGTACTCACAGTTAAGCGAAGACAAGCACGCATCGATCACCAGAGAAATCCTCTGTGTACGGAACAAAGTGGGCATGCTTGATGCGTCAACCCTTGGTAAGATCGAGATCAAAGGGCCAGATGCTGCGGAATTCCTTGACCGTATGTACACCAACACATTCTCCACCCTCAAAGTGGGTCGCTGCCGTTATGGCCTGATGATGAATGAGTTGGGCTTCCTGACGGATGATGGTGTTACGGTGCGTCTCGCTGATGATCATTTCTTGATGCACACCACATCGGGCGGAGCAGACCGCATTGCGGCGTGGCTTGAAGAATGGCTGCAAACCGAGTGGACGCACTATAAAGTCTATGTCACTCCGGTCACTGAGCAATGGGCGCAGTTTGCTGTGGCAGGCCCGAAAGCACGTGACGTGTTGGCCAAGCTTGATGCAGATTTTGATCTATCAAACGAAGCCCTGCCCCATATGTCCTTTAAAGAAGGCCATATCGCAGGCTATCCGGTTCGCATTTACCGCATCAGCTTTTCCGGCGAGCTTTCCTATGAGGTGGCCACGCCCGCCAATTTCGGCCAAGGCTTATGGAATGCGATTATGGAAGCTGGTGAAGAGTATGGCCTCACTGCTTATGGCACCGAGGCCTTGCATGTGCTTCGCGCTGAAAAAGGTTATATCGTTGTTGGTGATGAGACCGACGGCACCACAACGCCAATTGATGTGGGCATGGACGGTATGGTTTCGAAAAAGAAACCAGACTTCATCGGCAAGCGTTCGCTCGAACAATCTTTCCTTAAAGGGCCAAACCGCAAGCAGCTTGTTGGACTTCTTACTGAAGAACCAAATGATGTGCTGCCAGATGGCGCTTATGCAGTGCGCGTGTTGAAAGACAAGCCGCCTATGGAAATGATCGGCCAAGTCACCTCCACTTATATGTCACCGACCTTGGGCCGATCCATCGCCATGGCGCTGATTGAAAATGGTCGCGACCGCATGGGCGAGGTTTTGTCGTTCCCGCTGGAAGGCGGCAAGGTGATGAAGGCCACCATCACAGGCACTGTGTTTTATGATAAAGAAGGAGAGCGCATAAATGGCTGATCTTCATTTTGAGAGTGCGCTCGCTCATCGTTCTGCGCCCGATAATACCAGCATATCGATCCGGGAAATATCTGAGCGCGGCATGATTGATTTGCGCGGTTCAATGACCGACAAGAAATTCATGTCAGCCGCGAAGTCTGCACTCGGCGTTGAACTCCCCAAAGCCCCGCGCATATCAACAACATTCGGCGATGTTCAAGTCTTGTGGCTTTCCACCGATCAATGGCTCGTGCTCACTGGCCGCGCCCGCGTCAACACATTGCTCGCTGATTTACGTAAATCTCTCGGCACAATCCACTCCCTCGCCGTCGATGTCTCCGACATGCGTGCGATCATTCGCCTTGAAGGCGATGGTGTTCGCGAAACATTGATGAAGGGTTCAACGCTGGATTTGATCAGCGATGATTATAAGCCCGGAACAGTGCGCCGTATGCTCTTTGCCGAAATCGCAGCGTTACTGCACGTCGTTGAACCGAACATGATCGATATTTATGTGTTCCGTTCATATGCCGATTATGCGTGGGAATATTTGTTGAAAGCAGCGCGCAAGGGCAGCGAAGTGAAGCTGTTTCCGAACGCGGGTTAAATCGCGCAATCCACGTCTGTAAGACGGAAGTCGTTTCCTTTGAAAAGCAGCGGCATCAGTTCGGTTTTGCTCATCGCATAAGAAATACAATCTCCGAAATTGAGCTGCGCTGGATGACCTCGACCTTTGCCGTATTTGAGAAATGCTCTAATCGCGATGTCTGACTCGATTAAACCAAACGGAACAATTTCGATTTTTGATGTTTCGATATTCTCTCTGATATGCTCTGCCGCGATTGGTCCTCTTTTACTTACTGCGGCGATTGTGGCCTCCAGAAAAGTCGGCGCTGCCATTTTGAGTTCGCGACCTGCCGAAATAGTGTCGGCAAAAAATTGCGCGTCGTCTTCTTGCAGATAAATAGCAAGGATTGCTGAAGAATCTACGACCATTATTTTGGAAGGCCAAACTCGTCGTACATAATTTCGTCGGGATGACGCGGATCGAGGATTGGAAGTAAGGAAGCCCGCCTTCCAATCTCCATCAATTGCTCCGCAATATCTGCGGGCTTGGGCCGGGCCATAGCAATGACACGAGCGCGTTCGACACCACGTCTAAGCTCGTCGGTTACAGCTTGTGTTATCGGCTTACCCGTAATTCGAGCCAACTCACGCGCGAGCTCCTCGGTTTCACGGTTTTTAATACTCAAGGCCATTTTGCTACCTACTACCTAAATTGCTACCTGATACCTAGATAGCGAAGAATATGGTAATATTCAAGCCTTCCGCGTTCTCAGCCAATCAAACAGCTTATCAAACCCACCAAATGGATAGAGATGCGGGCCTGCGATGCCCAGTTCTGGCTTATCAAAATGCAGCAAAGCCAATTGATCTACAAACTCAGTGGGTTCTGAAACTGAAAGCAATTTCGTGATATTCAAAGCCTGCTTGCGAATAAACCGCGCGGAATTACCAACCCCACACATGGCCGCATAGCGCACCAAAGTCTTAATCGTGGCTGGCCCTGGCACGCCAACATGAAGCGGCAATCCAATGCCTTGCTCGCGCAATTGCCCTGCCCATAACGCCAGCGGCCCAGCATCAAATAAAAATTGCGTCGCGATAAAACCTGAAATGTTTTTTTCTTTCAGCCAAGCTTGTTTTGTTTTGAGTGCTGCCAACAACGCCGCCTCGCCGTGAATTTTGGTGATGTCTGGGTTGCCCTCGGGATGGCCCGCAACGCCGATGCGCTTTAAACCATTGGCTTCGAACACACCTGTTTCCATCAGTTGAATCGAAGAATTAAATTTGCCGATGGGCTGCGGCGCCCCCCCGCCCAGACATAAAATGTTAGTTACTTTGGCCTTATCGGCAAAAGCACCAATCCGTGATTTCAAATCTTCTTCGTCGCGCACAAAGCGTGCGGGCACGTGCGGGATCGGTTCAAATCCAGCCTCCCGCAACACCACACAAGCATTAATCTGTGCATCAACCTCTGTCGGATCAATCAGTGCAATAAACACATTTGTGCCCGCCGCTAAATTTGCACTGAGCACCGGTAATTTTTCAATTTGCTTTGGCGTGATTTCGATTGAGAGCTCAGTTAAAAAAGCTGCACTGGGATTGTCCATCATCGCTGATTTAGAGCGACTATGCAGGTGGGGTGCGTTCATTGATTGAGACTCCAATTCATCTGCATAATCTGCCAATTCTCAAAAATTACGCTAAATCATTAGCGACAACCCAAGATCGAAACCGACTTATCACCGCAAATCAGGTCGTTTTTAGGTTAATGAATGGCGTTAGTGGACAATGTTTTCCATTTAGGGCAGTGTGCTGCGAACGGAGATTTTCATATGTTCGGCGACAAAGCAAAAGAACTGCCCCAGACCGTGGCGCTGGTTCTGATTCCTGAATTTACGATGATGCCAGTCACATCTGTCATCGAACCATTGCGCATTGCCAATCGCCTTTCAGAGAAGACCCTTTACAAGTGGACATTGCATTCGCTCGATGGGCAACCTGTTTCAGCCTCCAGTCAAATTCTTACAATGGCCAATGGTGATCTTGAAACAATTCATCCTGATGCAACTGTGGTGATTTGTGCTGGCCTTAACGTGCAGCGCCACACAGATAAGCGCATGCTTAGCTGGTTGCGCAAGACCGCGCGGCGCGGAGCTGTGATTGGTGCGGTGTGCACGGGCGCGCATATTCTCGCCGAAGCTGGCTTGCTCGATGGCTATCGCTGCACCATTCATTGGGAAAATCTGCCGGGGTTTTCAGAAGCCTTCCCCGAAATTAATTCGACGGGTGGCTT
>JAYVPZ010000386.1:0-4721 GCA_043757105.1 Aestuariivirga sp.
AGGAGCTTGAATTCCATGCCTCAATCGCCGCACTTCAGAATTGTTTTATTGAGCCTATCAGTGTTAATCTTCGCGCTGCCCACGGCAAACTCCCAAGCCGCAACTTTGGCCAGCGGCTGCAAACATTTGTCATCGGATAAAATAGCATTGTGCCAAAAAAAATCTAAAATGAAAATGAACAAATCTTATGAGAAACTCAAACCAGATAAGAAACCCGGTTTGGATGCCAAGGATCTGATTTGGCTTCTGTTTTGAAAGGAAAGTTGAGGTAACACTGCACGCAATACGACGAATGCTCCTTTCTTTCCGTGGGAGGTTAGATTATGGCAAGCCAACCAAAGCCATCCCCTTCGGCAATTTCAGCGCCCTATCATTAGACACCAACACCGCGCATCCACTTTCAACCGCCGTCGCCACATGGACTGCATCGGCCATTTTCAATCCCATTTGGGCCCGGTAGAGGCTGGCACGGATGTAGGTTTCGCGGGATGTGGGGACAAGTTTGAATGCTCCGCTGTGTTCTATCAATTGGCGGTAGGTGTTTACCAGGTTCAAATCATTGGCGCGGAAGGGAGCCACTAATGTTTCGCAGAGTGTCAACTCGCTGGTGAAGATTTCTGCTTCTTGATGAAGGATGGATTCACGGATTTCTTTGAGAGAATTTTCAAACACCGCAAAACCTTCAACCATATAGATGAAAACATTTGTGTCGAAATAGCAGCGTTTACCCTTAATCCTCTGCCTCATTCCCATTGATCGCGCTCGGCGCGGATGAAGGCATCGGCCTCTTCGGGGGTTTTGAACAGGCCCCTGCCCGCACCGATCCACTGACCAATATCAACTGGTTTGGTTTTGCGCGGCATTGCTTTGCGGGCTGTCACCACTTGCAGGCGCAGAATGATGTTACCATCCTCAACAGCAACCTCAAACATATCGCCCGTCAAAGCATGAACTTGGGCGCGAACACTCGCCGGAATTGTCACTTGGCCTTTTTCTTTGAGTTTTATGTAGTTCATGTTAGGTCACCTGATAGTGAGTGTGAAAGTACGATTTTCTAACATAACAACTCTGTTTTGTCAAAAATGCACGTTATTGCCGCCGTCCAAACGGCCAATCCACCACCCCGCTGCAATAGAGCGCCCACCACACTAAGATCGGTTGCAACACAAACCTTGGCCCATGATACCACCAGCTCTTGGGCAATCCCCCAACGTCGATCTGATTGAGCGCGTGGTTGATGTTGGCGGGGAATACGCAGATGGCGTAGAGGGCGAGGCCGATGCCTGCGGCTTTTTGCAGTCGCGGAATCATCAATCCAATGGCCCCCGCTATTTCAGATAGGCCAGTGAACCAAACAACTTCCGCTGGCCATGGCATGAAGCTTGGTACGATGCTAATGAAACCTTGCGGAGATTTCAAATGAAGGATTCCAGCGCCAAGATAGAACGCCGCCAAAATTACCCTAAGTCCTAAGCGGTAGTTGATTTGCATGGCCAACACCTTGGCATGAATTGAGATTTGCGGTTACGAATAGATTGGACATTTCTCTACTTGGCAGGCAAATCAATTTTTGGGGATTCAACTTTATTTCGATTTGGAGATCGACTCAATGCGCCTTATTTCTGCGTTCAAGACGAGTTTGTTGGCATTTACCGCTGCCCTGTTAGCCTTCAGCGCAAATCCGATTATGGCTCAAGACGCACCAGCCGACGGTGGAGCTGCGGCATCAGCCGAACGCATTGATATTGACAAAGATAACTTCATTGAGGGCAATCTCTATTTCGTGATGTATCATGAATTGGGACATGCTTTAGTTTCGGAATTCAATCTCGCTGTTGTTGGCCGCGAGGAAGATGCGGTTGATGGGTTATCGACTTATCAAATTCGCCCACAGGACGATCAAACCACGCCAGACTATTTGATGGGTGCTATCAAAGGCTGGTTTCTTATGGCGGCAAACACCAATCTCAACGACATTGCATGGTGGGACGAGCATGGCACCAGCCAACAGCGCGCCTTTAACATCGCTTGTTTGCTTTATGGCGCTGACCCAAAACTATTCAAAGATGCTGCTGATATTGTTAACTTGCCAGAAGATCGTCGCCAATCTTGCGAACATGATGCGATGATGAATGAGACAAGTTGGGACGCGCTGCTCGCCGAAGACAGTTACAAAGAAAATGAAAAAGTGGCTGATGATGTGAAAGCGCCTGAGGTGATTTATCAGCCTACAGAAAAATATGCAGCACAGATGGATTACATTAAAAAATTGGGCATATTGGAGGATACCGCGGAATACATGCGCACATCTTACAAATTCAAGTCGGGGATCAAACTGCAGGCCGCAGAATGCGGCCAAGTCAATGCGTTTTGGAGCAGTGATGATCGGTCGCTGACGATGTGTTATGAACTTGTTGATGCCTATCAAGCAATGGCGGACAAAACGGATGTTCCGGCGGAGTAACTGCTGAATTTGAAAACGATGAGCGCGGCGTTTAGTAGTTCACGTAAATCAAAAACGTGTTTTGATATAGTCCGGGCACGGGATATGGCTTCACTTGAAGCACGCCGTTCATAATGTGTGTGCCCGTGCCAGTGCCTGTTGAAGTTGCCAGTGTAACACGTGCATTTATGTTTGTGCCTGGGCCAACCAGCGCTGCGATGCCCGTTGTCATGACTAAACCTGCCCTGAACGATACAGAATATGCTGTTCCAGCTGAGCATGTGACAGCGACGTTGGATGTCGCTGTTTCGGTGCCCAAGACTGTTGCCATATTGCCGAAATTCATTGCCGAAGCGTTGATCGCGCAAGTCTGCACAACGTTCACGCTGGACGTCAGAGTGGATGATTGTGTAGCTGCCAAAGCAGAATGGCTTGCTAAGAGTTGAAACAAGATCAACCCCGCACCCACACTGCTAATTTGACCAATACGCATTATATGCCCCTGATTAGAGACGTTAAAATGGCAGCCAAAGTTTAATGCCGCGTGGAAAGACGAGGTAAATTTTGTGTTATGGATGCGGATAAAACTATGATCTCGTGCATAACTCTCGTGTCAGTTCTTGCTCTGAAATCAACTGGTCCCGCGGTCAACCTTGCACTCGGCTTCGCCAACGCGTTTATAATTGGCTTCGAAGGTGGGCATGCTGCCTTCACGGGCAGATGGATCCATGCCTTCATCGCCAATCCCCACATAAAGCCCATTCGGGCCTGTTTCGGGCTTGATGTAGTCTATTACGAGTTTCTTTTTTTCGCTGCCCCAGCGGCCATGACCGACGATCTCGTCGTTATTCTGGTGAACCGTGAGAAAGCGGAACATTGTTTCGCCACAGCTTCCGTTATCGCTGACACTGATCCCACAAAAATCATTGCCGCAGGGTGCAACGTCAAAGGTTTTATAAAGCCTGCCCTTTGCTGAGAAAGCGGGCTTGTCGTCGGAAATTGTCCAACGCCCATAAAAATGCGAATCATCGGCTTGCGCCGCCGTAATTCCGCAAAGACCTGCTATGACAGCTGCGGCAACCAAGCTAAGATGATGACGATGAATTCTATTTTTCATTTTGATCTCCTGAAGAATGCAGGCTCGCCAAAAGTTATGGCAAGTTTACGTTGGCCCCTGCGATTGTTCTTAATCGCGTTATTGATCTTTGTCACCTATGCTGGTCTGCGCGCAATTTCAGGAGCCGTTTACAATGACGGTTTTCCAGAGGCACTGGCCGTTAAAGTTGAAATTCTGCCGCTGATATTTCCAATTCACATGGTTACGGGTGGATTATCGCTTTTGCTTGTGCCGATTACGATTCTTGCCCGCGGAACTGCTTGGCACAGGTTTTGGGGGCGGTTGACGGCTGTTGATATTTTATGGGCTGGTGTCACTGCGCCGTTAGTTGCTTGGACAGCGCCTGTGACGCTGGTTTCTGCAGCTGGGTTTACGGCGCAGTCAGTTGTTTGGGTTTGTTTGTTGGTGGCTGGTATTTGGAATATTCGCAACGGCCGCATCACTGCGCACCAAACCTGCATGCTGCTTATGGCGGCGGTGACATCGGGGGCTTTGTTTTTTCGGATTTATTTGGCGCTTTGGGCAGGCTTTGGCGACCGACACTATTTTAGTTATTTTTATGCTATTAATGCGTGGATTGCTTGGACTTTGCCACTCATTATAATGTGGATGATTTTGCGCAAGCGCTTCAAGAAGCCAGTTTCACTAAATTCTGCATGAGCAGTCTTGTTCCTTTTAATCTTTGTGCAGCTTGGGGCCAATCACGAGTGAGCACCAGTTTCATGTCGGGGCGCAGTTTGGCCAGTGTGCCTTGGCCATTGATCCATTGCACCAGCGCTTGAGGGTTTTCGAATACTCCATTTCGGAATTCAATTGTAACGCCCTTTGGCCCGGCATCAACTTTGGCCACATTGGCTTTGCGGCAGAGAAGTTTGATTGAAACGATATCCAGCAGATGATCCACTTCCTCCGGCTTGCGGCCAAAGCGGTCATGGAGTTCGGCGGCAAAGCCATCCAAGTCGGTTTGTTCTTGTACATCTGACAAGCGGCGATAAAGGCCAAGACGGGCTTGCAAATCAGTGACATAGGATTCTGGAATCAAGACTGACGTGCCGATGTTAATCGAAGGTGACCAAGCGCCGTCATCAGCCAATTCTTCGCCACCTGAACGCATGGATGCCACAGCATCTTCTAACATAGACTGATAAAGTTCAAAGCCAA
>JAYVPZ010000387.1:0-18489 GCA_043757105.1 Aestuariivirga sp.
TTCATCCATTCGAGAACTTTCACCGTGCCATTGATGGCGGGGCCTTCTTCATCGCCTGTGATCAGACAAGAAATGCTTCCGGCATCTGAACCCTGCTCATTCACATAGTCTATGGCGGCGGCGGCAAAGGCAGCAACGGAGCCTTTCATATCGGTTGCGCCGCGACCATAGATTTGGCCTTTGTGAATTTCGGCGGCAAAGGGCGGATGCTTCCAATCTTTTGCGTCACCCACAGGAACCACATCGGTGTGGCCAGCAAAACACAAATGCGGGCCTGTGTTTCCAATGCGAGCGAAGAGGTTATCAATGTCGGGTGTGCCTTCTTGTTTGAAGAGAAGGCGGTGGCAAGTGAAGCCAGATTTTGTGAGATGTGTTTCAAGAATACCTAATGCGCCTTCGTCTAATGGTGTGACGGATGGGCAGCGGATGAGGGCTTGCAGGATTTCAACAGGGTCTGTGAAGGCCGTTTTCATCTCTCAACTATACACTAATCCGTCACTCCCGCGAAGGCGGGAGCCCAACTTTAATTTAGTGTTCAAATTGAAATAAAGTTGGATTCCCGCTTTCGCGGGAATGACGGTTGTTGGTGGAGAAATTTTAGCTGTCTAACGGATCATTCCCGAAACGGTTTGGCCCATCAGTGCCACGCAGGAAGTCATTTTCAATCAAAGCCCATATGCCAATGAGAGGAATGAGCCCGATCAGCTGCCACCAACCAGATTTGTCACGGTCGTGCCAACGTTTTGCATTGATGCAAATGGTTGTCCAAATAAGAACCAAATAGGCAACCACAATAAAAATTATCGCCCAAGTTGGAAGGTCTTTGCCTTCGGTTCCGTCGCTCACCAAGGCGACCACAGTTAAGGCAGCAACAGTCACTCCAATCCATTGAGCAAGATGAGAAAGCCACCATTCTCTGCGTCTAATACGGCCTTCGAGGCCGAAAAATAGCCGTTTCCAACTCATTGGTCTGTTGACACCTTGAGCGGCGACGCCACCAGAATTAGGTCTTCGTCTCGAAAAGATAAAGATTAGGAGCAACGGGATACCAAAGATAACCAACAATAAAATCCAGTGAATTATGCTCATTGCACCCATATCGATTTCCCCTCGATTGCCAATTATCTGTTCTAAGCTCAATCCCGCAACAATTCATTAATCGCGGTTTTGCTCCGTGTCTGCGCATCAACAGTCTTCACAATCACTGCGCAGTAAGTTGATGGCCCCCAGTTTTGGCCGGGCATGGGTTTGCCGGGGAGGTTGCCGGAGACGACGACGGAGTATGGCGGAACATAGCCTGTGTGAATTTCACCTGTCATGCGGTTGATGACTTTGGTTGACGCACTGATGAAAACACCCATGGCGATGACCGAGCCTTCGCCAACAATAACGCCTTCAACAACTTCCGAACGCGCCCCGATGAAGCAATTGTCTTCAATGATTGTGGGGCCAGCCTGCATCGGCTCTAACACGCCGCCAATGCCAACGCCGCCGGAGAGATGCACGTTCTTGCCGATCTGGGCGCAAGAGCCGACGGTGACCCAAGTGTCCACCATCGTGCCTGTATCAACATATGCGCCGAGGTTTACAAATGATGGCATGAGGATCGCCCCCGGAGCGATGTAAGCGGATTTGCGCACCACGCAATTGGGAACAGCGCGGAAACCGCCAGCGCGGAAATCTTTGGCTGTCCAGCCTTCGAATTTGGACGGCACTTTGTCCCACCATTTTGATGTGCCGGGGCCACCCTTGACCAGTTCCATATCGTTCAAACGGAAGGACAGCAGCACAGCTTTTTTGAGCCACTGATGGGTGACCCAAGTTCCGGTTTCCTTAGAAGCCACGCGCAGCTTTCCGGCGTCGAGTTGGTTTAAGGCAAACTCAACGGCTTTGCGGGTGTTGCCTTTGGTTTTCAGATTCACCTTATCGCGGTTTTCCCATGCGTCTTCGATGATGGCAGTTACGTTCTTCATTGTTTTGCTCCGTGTATTGAATTGACGATGCCGCTTAAAAACTGCGGCAGATCATGGGTTGAATGGTGGATGTGATCTAAGCGATTTGTGGCATTGCTTTGATCGGAATGGCGCACATCTGATGTGATCAATACTGTGGTCATGCCCATGGCGTGTGGGGCAGACAAATTCTCGGGCAGGTCCTCGAAAAATGCTGTGCGATTGCCGTCAATTGCGTGGAGGCCAGCGAATTTATCATAGGGGCCACGGGCGGGTTTTGGGATATAATCTGAGTCAACAATATCGAACACGGCTTCAAATTGGTTTTCAACACCGAGGCGTTTCATTACGCGGCCTGCGTGGCCTGTGGTGCCATTGGTGAAAACCAATTTGCGACCGGGGAGTTTTGATAGGGCGCTTTGCAATGTCGTGTCATTAGCCACCGCAGTGTAATCAATGTCATGAACGTAATCGAGGAAGTCGTTTGGTTCCATATCATGTTCAAGCATTAGTCCGCGCAGGGTTGTGCCGTGTTTTAAATAATATTCGCGGCGCAGGCGCAAAGCTTCGGTTTGATCGACGTTCAAGCGCTCTTTGATAAAGTCAGACATGCGCACGTGCATTTGATCAAACAATTTGCATGAGGCTGGATAGAGCGTGTTGTCGAGATCAAACACCCATGTGTTAATGTGGTCAAAGCCTCTCATACGCCATCCCGCGACACGCGTGTG
Organism: Aestuariivirga sp.; assembly: GCA_043757105.1. Classification (GTDB taxonomy): domain Bacteria; phylum Pseudomonadota; class Alphaproteobacteria; order Rhizobiales; family Aestuariivirgaceae; genus Aestuariivirga. The sequence continues at coordinate 2,684 of JAYVPZ010000387.1, forward strand.
CCGACGCCGTGTGGGGTAAGCAATTCGAGCAGCACTGAATGCGGCACGCGGCCATCTAAAATAATCACGCCTTCAACGCCGCTTTCAACAACGGATGCAGCACTTTCGATTTTGGGGATCATGCCAGCAGTAATCGTGCCATCATCGATCAGTCCTTGAACTTCGGCGAGCTTTAATTCGCTGATCAATTGTTTGCTTTTGTTCAGAACACCCGCAACATCCGTTAACATCAGCAAGCGCTTGGCATTGAGGGCCACGGCAATGGCACCCGCTGCTGTATCAGCATTTACATTATAAGTATCGCCGTCCCAGCCCACGCCGATGGGGGCAATGACTGGAATGGCATCGCTCTTCATGATCGTGTGAAGAATTTCAACGTTGACACGTGCGGGCTCACCCACTTGGCCGAAATCAATGGTGGTGACTTCGCCTGTGACGGGATCGGTTTTCTTTTTTATATAGCGCTCGGCAATCAGCAAGCTGCCATCTTTGCCGGAAATTCCCACGGCGCGTCCGCCTGCTTGTTGGATCGAGGCGACGATGGATTTGTTGATGGAGCCAGACAGCACCATCTCAACCACTTCCATCGTTTCATGATCAGTCACGCGCAGACCATCGCGGAATTCAGGCTTAACAGCGAGTTTATCGAGCATGCGGTTGATCTGAGGCCCGCCACCATGCACAACTACGGGATTGAGACCACAGACTTTCAGCATCACCATATCACGCGCAAATTGATGAGCGAGTTTGGGATCAACCATGGCATGACCGCCAAATTTCACTACGATGACCTGATCGTCATAGCGCTGCAGAAACGGCAACGCTTCGGAGAGGATGCGCGCGGTATCAGAAACGTCAGTCTGGCTCATAACGATTCAACCCTTAAATTGATCGTCGCCTTATAGGGGAAATGTTCAAGTTTAAAAGGGTGTTTGAGGAAAAGGCACGGCTGTGCGTTAAGTGAAACGGTAATGCCGTTTCGGGGCAGAAATAAAGTGAAGGGTTGCGCGGGCGCAAACAAACACGAATATGCCGGTGGAGTGTTCCGGCTATGGTGGTGCTTGGGAGCACCCACGCTTTTGTGGCGATTTTTGCTGCTGGTGAACACGGCGCCTCCGGAACAATGAGGATATTTCGATCCTGGAGTGTTAATCAGAGTCGCTTACCCACTAGGGCTTTCAGGGTCGTAGTGCCCTGAATTTTTCAATCAACAGCTCTCGAGAGTTTGGAATACGTTACCCCAACCCCGCAAGCGCCACATCTTTCCCAATTAAAGTTACCGTCGCGAACGTTAACCCCTTCGAGGGAAGACGGAACATATATAGAACAGAAGTAAATGCCTGTCAAGTATAAAATCATATATAAGGGAAATGTTTTTATTGTTTCCTCTCTCGTTGGCGGATGGTTAATAAGTGAGGTGCTTCACGTTTTCACTTTTTGTAGCTATGAAGCTTCTATGAAAGACCGCCCGCTCATCATTTCACCTTCTATACTTGCCTCAGATTTTTCCAAGCTTGGTGATCAAGTTATTGCTGTTGATAAAGGCGGGGCGGATTGGATTCATATTGATGTGATGGATGGGCATTTTGTTCCCAATATCACCTTTGGTGCGCCTGTCATGCAATCGATCCGTAAATGCACGACTAAAAAGTTTGATGTGCATCTGATGATTTCGCCTGCTGATCCGTATTTGCAACAATTCGCAAGCGCTGGTGCAGACTTGATTTCGGTTCATGCCGAAGCTGGGCCGCATTTGGATCGTTCGCTTCAAGCGATCAAGGCGCTTGGCAAGAAAGCGGGCGTGGCGATTAATCCAGCTACATCACTTTCAGATATTGAGCATGTTATCGACCGCCTCGATCTGATTTTGATCATGACGGTGAACCCTGGGTTTGGCGGGCAAGCGTTTATCCCTGCCATGCTTGAAAAAATTCGTGGAGCTAAAGCGCTGGTCGGAGGCCGCGATATTGATATTGAAGTTGACGGTGGTGTGACTGTTGAAAACGCAGGCGCAATTTATCAGGCGGGGGCCAATGCGATGGTTGCAGGATCCAGCATTTTTAAGGGCGAAGACTATGCCGCCAACATCAAAGCCTTGCGCCTCGCCGCAACATCAATTTCCGCATGAGCGATAAATATCCAACCGTCAAAGATGAAGGCATTCGGCGTTTTTTGATCGAAGGCGAGAAGCTTTATCCGGCTGATGCTGTGAATTTTTCGATGGAGCAGCAGCGCGAATTTTATAACCAGTTCTGCGCTCATTTTGATTATCCGCATTCAGCGGGTATCACCACGCATGATTTCAAGGTCGGTGATGTTTCGTGCCGGACTTATACGCCCAATACGCCAAAAGCCAAACTACTTTATCTCCACGGTGGCGGTTATGTGGTGGGTGGCATTGCCAGCCATGATTCCATTTGTGCTGAAATTGCAGGGCTTGCCGATGTTGAAGTGACGGCTGTTGAATATCGCCTAGCGCCGGAACATCCATTTCCGGCGGCGTTTGATGATTGTTGGGCGGTGCTCAATCATATCGGCACTTGCATTGTGGCAGGTGATAGTGCGGGCGGGAATATGGCGGCGGCGCTGAGCTTGAAATCACGCGATGTGAACGGCCTCAAAATTACGGCGCAAATTTTAATCTATCCGGGGCTTGGCGGTGATATGACGAAGGGGTCATATATTACACAAGCAGATGCGCCGGGCTTAACCGCCAAAGATGTGATTTTTTACCGCGACACTTATAAGGGTGCGCCCAATAAATATGCTGAGCCTTTGCACGAAACCAATTACGCCGGTCTGCCGCCCGCCTTCATGGTGGCCGCTTGCCTTGACCCGCTGCATGATGATTGCTTCGACTATGCCGCGAAACTGAAAGCCGCAGGCGTTGCAGCAGAAGTGCGCGATGAACCTTTGCTGATCCATGCTTTTTTGCGGGCGCGGCATATGAGCCAACCTGCCGCAGATTCTTTTGCAAGCATTATTGCGGCGATCAAGGGTTTTGCGGCATAAGGGATAAATGACGATTAAAACCATCACAAAATTTCCGCGTAAAACCAAGTTTGTCGAAAACTTCTGGATCACCATGGCCGATGGCGTGAAGCTGTCTGCCAGCATGTATATCCCTGAGGATGCGGCCAGAAACAAAGTTCCAGCGCTGCTCGAATTTTTGCCATACCGCAAACGGGACGGTACGCATGAGCGCGATGCGCTGACCCATCCTTATCTGGCAGGACATGGCTATGCTGCGGTGCGCGTGGATATGCGAGGCAGCGGCGACTCGGAAGGTTTGCTGACCGATGAATATACCAAGCAAGAGCAAGATGACGCGATTGCAGTCATTGAATGGCTTGCAGCACAAAAATGGTGTTCTGGCAAAGTTGGTATGTTTGGAATTTCTTGGGGCGGGTTTAATGCCCTGCAAGTGGCTGCTCGCCAGCCTGAGGCGCTGAAAGCCATCGTCACAATCTGCTCAACCGATGATCGTTATGAAGATGACATTCATTACAAGGGTGGAACCTTGCTAAATGAAAATTTGGGCTGGGCTGCAACGATGCTGGCCTATTCATCGCGTCCGCCTGATCCCAAAATCGTTGGTACCAAGTGGAAAAAAATGTGGATGGAGCGTTTGAAGAACGAGCCGTTCTTGCTGATCCCATGGCTGCAACACTCGCACCGCGACGCCTATTGGAAGCACGGGTCAGTGAATGAAGATTATGGCAAAATCACTGCGGCTGCACTGATTGTCGGCGGTTGGAACGACGCTTATTCAAATGCCATCCCGCGTTTGATGAGAGGTCTTCGCGCACCCCGCAAAGCCATCATCGGGCCTTGGGTGCATAAGTATCCGCACTTTGCATCGCCTGAACCAAAGATTGGTTTTCTTCAAGAAATGCTGCGGTGGTGGGATTTCTATTTGAAGGACATCAACACCAAAGTGACCGATGATCCGGATTATCGGTACTATGTGATGGACGCTTATAAGCCCGGAAAATTTCCGAAAGAAATTCCAGGCCGCTGGGTGAGCGACCCTTATTGGGGTTATGGCAATGTTGAAACCAAAACATTCCAACTTTCCTCTCAAGGCATTGCTGCTGAGGCAGGCGTTGAAAAAATGTTGTCGATCACCTCAAAGCAAACCACGGGTTTTGATGGCGGCGAATATTGCATTATTTGGATGGGCCCAGAATTTCCGGGTGATCAAGCCAAGGATGATGCGCAATCAATTTGCTTTGATAGCCCCGTACTGAGCGCTGAAATGGACATTGTGGGCCAGCCGACGATTGATCTTGAATTCATGGTTGATAAGCCAGTGGCACAAGTGGCTATTCGTTTGAATGATGTTTGGCCTAATGGCGAGGTCAGCCGCATTACCTATCATTTGCAAAACTTATGCATGCGCGACAGCCGTGAATATCCAACGCCGCTGGAAGCTTACAAGCGCTATAATATGAAGATTAAGTTGGATGACATTGCTTGGCGCATCCCTAAGGGACATAAATTACGCGTGTCGATTTCGACGAGCTATTTCCCCATGATGTGGCCTGTGGCCGAGCCTGTGCGGCTGAATGTGTTTGCCGGAAAATCATCACTTAGCCTGCCGATCAGAAAAGCTGTGGCGGATGAAAAGAAGATTGAATTCAAACCTGCAGAAGCTGCTAGCCCCGTTTTGCAAAAGGAAACGAAAAAGCCGTTTCATAAGCGCGATGTGACAGTGAATAAGAAAACTGGCGAAACCAAACTTTCTATTATCGATGATTTCGGAACCCAAGAAATCAAGCCACATGGTATGGTGATTTGGGGGGCTGGCCGTGAAAATTATTCTATTCTGCCGGATGATCCGCTTTCAGCCAAAATGGAAACCCATTGGACAGAAGGCCGCAAGCGCGGCAAATGGGAATGCCGGACTGAAACTTATGGGCGTTTGACTGCCACAAAAACCCATTGGGTTGTGTGGGGCAAGATTGAGGCCTATGAAGGCAAAAAACTGGTGTTCACCAAAGAGTTCAACGAAACCATCGAGCGCAGACTTCAGTGATCCACATTTTCCTAAAATCCGTAAAAAGGTACAATCAACAACGGTCGGACGGCTGTGTCGCTTGCAATTGTTACCATGACTGAAACTTCTGCGCCCAACGCACGCGGCGATCAATTCGTTGATCTGCTGACGCGGATTGCAGCCTCGAAGGATCGCATGGCCTTTGCGACGGTTTTTGATCATTTTGCGCCGCGCGTGAAAAGTTTCATGATGCGCAAAGGTTCGAACCCTGAACAGGCCGAGGATTTGGTGCAAGAAACCATGATTGCTGTTTGGTCAAAAGCTGCGATGTTTTCAACCGAGAAGGGTTCAGTTTCGACTTGGATCTTCACGATTGCGCGTAATTTGCGCATCGACAAGTTGCGTCGCGAGCGGGCTCAACTTTATACCGATTTAGAGGATTTTGATGCGCCGGATATGAGCACGGGTGCTGAGGAAGCACTTGGCCGTTCACAAGAAGATAACCATGTTGTGCGCGCTTTGGCGCAAATTCCTGTGGAACAGCGTGATTTATTGATCCTTTCCTTCGTAGAGGACGTACCTCAATCAGAGATAGCTACGCGGCTTGGAATTCCGCTCGGCACTGTTAAATCGCGGATGCGTTTGGGTTATCAACGGCTGCGCAAAATATTGGAGACCATGAATTGAATATCACCCATCATCTTGATGATGCCACCTTACTGGCTTTTGCTGCAGGCACCGTTGGTGAAGCGCATGGCATTTTAGTGGCTTCGCATTTGGCAATGTGCCCAACCTGCCGCAGCGCTTTTCGGAAAGCCGAAGGTTTGGGCGGTGGGATTTTGGAATTGCAAACGGAACAAGCTGTTTCGGATGTCTGCCGTGCTGCTACTTTGGCCAGCCTTGATGCAGTCGATGCAGCAAAGCCTAAGGCCGTTTCGAAGAGTGACTTGCCGCTCGCTTTGGCGCGGGCTTTAGGCGATATTTCGATTGTTGATATTCAGTGGCGCAAAAGAGCGCCAGGCGTTTCGGTGTTTGATGTGCCGTTGTCCAAAGGTTCAAAGACCAAGTTGAAAATGTTGAAGCTTGGCCAAGGCCGCACCATGCCGGAACATGGCCATGGTGGCGAAGAGTTGACGCTGATTTTGAAGGGTTCGTATCACGATAAGATGGGCTGCTTCTCGCCCGGTGATGTGGCTGATCTTGACCAAGATGTTGAACATCAACCGATTGTGGATTCGGACGAAGATTGCATTTGCGTAATCGCCTTTGAAACACAGGCGATTTATAAAACCATATTGGCAAAACTGGCACAGCCCTTTGTTGGGATTTAGTTCGTTCCTCATTTTCATTTGCATGTTATGAAACCGCCATGGAACTTGATGCCGGCATGGCGGATTTTTACAGGGAACTGGTGGCCAAGACCCAACCGGGATCAGACCAATGGCCATTGAACAAGCAGCGCGAAGCTTGGAACCAGCTCTGCCAGCAATTTCGTGCTCCTCGTCCTAAAAACCTGATCGTTTCCGATATTGACACCGACGGCATTAAATTTCGGCTGTTTATGCCTCATGGCACCAAAGCAAAACCTGGCATTCTTTATTTCCACGGCGGTGGCTGGGTTTTAGGTGGGCCGGAAACCCATGATGATATGTGCGCGGAAATGGCAGTGGGGGCCGATTGCGCTGTGGCATTGCTGGACTATCGATTGGCACCTGAACACCCACATCCAGCACAATTGGAAGATTCTCTCAAACTTTGGCATTGGATGCGAGCGCAGACTAATATCTACGCTGACAATTTACTTGCAGCAGGCGATAGCGCGGGTGGCCAAATGTCTGTGGCGCTGGCGCTTACTTTGAGAGAACAAGTTTTGCCGCAGCTCAAAGGCCTGTGTCTGATTTATCCGGTGCTTGGCAATGACATCGACACACCATCTTATGTCCGCAATGCTTTTGCTCCATGTTTGACGCGAGATGAAATGAAATTCTATCTCGATTCATTTTTAGGGCCGCGACCCAACAAAAATTGGGATGATGAAAAAGCTGTGCCAAATCTGGCGCAAGAAGTTTCAGGCTTACCCCCAACATTTATCAGTGTTGCCGCGCATGATCCGCTATACGATGACGGATTAATTTTTGCAGCAAAGCTTAAGGCAGCCGGCATTGCTTGCGATCTTCGCGAAGAACCAGCTCTTGCACATTCCTATATGCGCGCCCGCAATGTATCCGCCCCAGCGAAAAAAGGCTTTGACGCTATTGTCAAAGCCCTTCGCTCACTGTCGCACTCATCCGTATAAACTTATAACACGGTCACTTCGGTTCCAACTTTCACGAATTGATAAAGTTCGCTCACATCCTCGTTGAGCATGCGGATGCAACCTGATGATGCTGATTTGCCGATTGACTTTGGTTCGTTGGTGCCGTGGATGCGGTAAATGGTTGAGCCTAAATAAAGGGCGCGGGCACCGAGTGGGTTCTTTGGGCCACCAGCCATGAATGTTGGAAGCTCGGGGCGGCGGGCTTGCATTTCAACTGGTGGACGCCAATCTGGCCATTGGGTTTTGGCTGACACTTTGTTTGTGCCCTGCCATTCAAAGCCGGGCTTTGCGCTGGCCACGCGGTACATGATGGCGCGGTCCAAGCCTAAAACGTAGTAGAGACGATTGGTGTTGGTATCGACGATGATTGAGCCTGGCTTTTTGTCGGAAGCGTATGAAACCACTTTGCCGCGCTTGAATGTGGGCTGGGCTTCTTCCTGAGCTGGTTGGCTGTAAGACGCTGGTACGATGACCACGCCGGCAAAGGCTTTCTTTTCGGCAGATTGAGCTGAAATGGCCATTAAGCTGGTGAAAACGGCGGCGACGGCGAATTTTATGATCTTGTTCATTTTGTTTGTTCCCTCTGTAAAAGCATTTGATGTTGCCTTTTTAGGAGAAGCGCTCTGAACCAAGCCTGAGGAGCGTATTTATCTGGCGTTCATATTTGGGTAACCACGTTCAAGCCTTGAAATTTATTTAATAACCCTGCGACCGATCGACGAGATTGACCAATTCATAACTGCGCTCAAACCGTTCAATCTGAGCGTAAACATAGCGGCAGATGGTTTCGGGGTCGGAATCAGCTGCCATATGGGGGGTTAGCGTTACTTTTGGGTGTGACCAGAGCTTACTTGCCTCGGGCAAAGGCTCTTTTTTAAAAACATCTAAAGTGGCGGCATAAAGCTCGCCGGAATCGAGGCCGGCCAAAATATCGTCTTCAACTTGCGTTCGTCCACGGCCGGCATTGATTAAAATCGGCGCACCAAAAGGGCCGCGCCGCGAAAGTTTGTTTATCAGAGACCTATTGATAATGCCGTCTGTGTCCGCCGTGGCGGGCAGCAGGGAGACCAAAATATCGGTCTGCCCAAGAAACGCATCAAATCCAACGGCACCTGCAAAACTCTTGACGCCTTCGACGTGTTTTAGGCTGCGGCTCCAGCCTACGACATTGAAACCCATCATCTTCAATTTGCGTGCTGCGTCAGACCCTAAAACACCCAACCCCATAATGCCAACGGTCATGGCGGAAGCAGCGTGTTGTGGAAACTGATCCCAGATTTTATCGCGTTGATTTTCATTATAGCGGCGATGCTGGCGGTGGTGCATCAATACATGCATCACAATATATTCGCTCATGCGATTGGTCAGGTCATCATCATTGACGCGCACGATGGGGATGCCTTGTGGCAAAGTTGGATCGCCCAAGATCGCGTCAACGCCCGCACCCAATGAAAAGATAATTGTTAAATTTTGAAAGCGCTTCAATTCATTTGGCGGTGGCAACCATGCGGCGGCATAAGTAATGTCATCAACACGCCCAACATTTGGCCAAACTCGTACGTCAAGTTTTGGTGCAACTTTGCGCAGCGCCCTGCCCCAAGCCTCGCCGTCCCAACTGGGTGTGAGCATGAGAAACGCACTCATTGCCGAACGATGCCGTCAGTTGCTTTGATGTTGAGTGCAGCAGCCAGCAAAGCCTTAGTATAGGGCTCTTGCGGATTATTGAAAATATCAATCGTCGGGCCGCGCTCTACAACAACACCATCGCGCATCACGATGACTTCATTGGCAAGGGCGCGAACGACTTTGAGATCGTGGCTGATGAACAAGTATGAGAGATTATGTTTTACTTGCAGGCTTCGCAACAGATCGACCACTTGGGCCTGAACTGACATATCAAGTGCGGACGTCGGTTCATCGAGCATGATGAATTTAGGTTCTAAGGCTAATGCCCGCGCGATGGCAATGCGCTGTCGTTGGCCACCTGAAAATTCATGGGGGTAACGATCCATATTACTGGGGTCGAGGCCGACTTCGGTCAGGGCTTGAGCTACACGTTCGCGCCTTGCGGCGGCGTTGAGGATTGGCTGTTGGATGATCAGGCCTTCTTCAACAATTTGCAAAATTGAAAGACGCGGTGAGAGCGATCCAAAGGGGTCTTGAAACACCACCTGCATATCTTTGCGGAGTGGGCGCATGTCTTTTGATTTGAAACGATCAATACGTTGACCCTTGAATGAAATTTCGCCTTGCGATGAAATCAGCCGCATGATGGCAAGGCCAGTGGTGGTTTTGCCGGAACCAGATTCACCGACAATGCCTAATGTTTGGCCAGCGCGGAGCGTCAAATCAAGGCCATCGACGGCCTTGATATGGCCTGTTGTCTTGCGGAAAAACCCCTGCTTGATCGGAAACCAGACTTTTAGATTTTTGGTTTCAATGATGGTCTCGGCTGTCAAATCAGCTTTGGGTGGCTGGCCTTTTGGTTCAGCTGCAAGGAGCATTTTTGTATAGGCGTGCTGCGGATTGGCGAACACGGTTTTGGCAGAACCGGCTTCAACAATTATGCCTTTCTGCATCACGCAAACATTATCTGCCATATTGCGTACAATGCCGAGGTCGTGGGTGATCAGAAGCAACGACATGCCAAATTCTTTTTGCAGATCTTTGAGCAGCTTCAAAATCTGTGCCTGCACGGTTACGTCCAATGCCGTGGTCGGCTCATCGGCGATCAATAGATCGGGCTTATTGGCCAAGGCCATGGCAATCATGACGCGTTGGCGCTGGCCGCCTGAGAGTTGATGTGGATATGCGCCGAGCCGTGAAGCGGCTTCACGAATGCCGACTTTCTCGAGTAGGCCAATTATCAAATCACGCGCTTTTTGACCTTTGACACCTTGATGCAGTTCAAGAATTTCACCAATCTGCTTTTCCACACTGTGCAGCGGATTGAGCGAGGTCATCGGCTCTTGGAAGATCATGGTGATGTTGCGGCCGCGCACTTGGCGCAAATCAGCCTCATCAGCATCCAGTAAGTCTTGGCTGTTAAACAAAACCTGTCCCGAAGGATGCGAAGCTGAGGGATAAGGTAAGAGTTTCAAAATGCTCAGTGCACTGACGGATTTACCGGAACCAGACTCGCCGACCAGCGCCAGCGTCTCGCCCTTGTTCAAAGAGAATGAAACATGATCAACAGCAAGAAACTCTTTGCCAGATTGCTTAAACGCAACCGATAAATCTTTCACATCGAGAAGTAACTCACTCATGCAAATGTCTTTCGCGGATCAAGTGCATCACGCACGGCTTCGCCCATGAACACGAGCAGTGTGAGCATCGTAGACATCAAAATAAATATTGTGAACCCAAGCCAAGGTGCCTGAATATTATTTTTGCCTTGCGCCACAAGTTCACCCAGCGAAGGCGAACCGGGCGGTAGGCCGAAACCTAAATAATCCAGCGCCGTTAGAGTGGTCACCGAGCCTGCTATAATGAAAGGCATAAAGGTAACTGCTGAAACCATCGCATTCGGCAACAAATGTTTGAACATGATTTTGTTGTCGGAAAGACCAAGGGCGCGCGCCGCCCGCACATATTCAAAATTCCGTGCGCGCAGAAATTCAGCGCGGATCAAATGCACCAGCCCTGTCCATGAAAACAGGACGAGGATAAACAACAGTAACCAGAAGCTGGGTGTGATGAACGCTGACAAAATGATCAGCAAATAGAGTGTGGGCATTGACGACCAAATCTCGATGAAGCGTTGCAAAAGTAGATCTGTCCAGCCACCAAAGTAGCCCTGAATGGCACCGAGCACGATGCCGATGATAGACGAAAATAAAGTCAGCAATAATCCAAATGCAATAGAAACGCGGTAACCATACATCAACCTTGCAATCACATCACGGCCTTGATCATCAGTACCCAGCCAATTCATATTTCCGGCCATGCATTGCGGGTCGGCGATTTTCAAAGGGTATTTGGCACAAGCCACATCTTTCGGCAGCGATGAGGCTGGAGGGGCCGGTGCTGGCAAGGGCAATTCAGAATTCACAGTGTTATATGAATAATGGACAAGCGGCCAGACCATCCAACCATTGGCATTGATCTCATCAAGGTTTACCGGATCGCGGTAATTGGTTTTTGCTAAAAAACCACCGAATTTAGATTCAGGATATTCAACCACAGTGGGAAACAATAACTCGCCCTTGTAATAGGCCAACACCGGACGGTCATTGGCAATGATAGGAGCAAACAACGAAATTAAAAATAGCGCAGTGAATATCCAGAAAGAATAATAGCCGCGTTTATTGGCTTTAAACAAAGCCCAGCGTCGTTGATCGAGTGCGTTGAGTTTGAACATCGTCTCAAACTTCTCGCGCTTCAAAATCAATGCGGGGGTCAATCCATGTGTACATCAGATCGCTGATGAGACCGACAACAAGACCGATCAACGTAAAGATATAGAGATTGCCGAACACCACCGCATAGTCACGGTCGAGCACGGATTTATAGGTTAGGTATCCCAAACCATCGAGAGAGAAAACTTGTTCAATCAAAAGCGAGCCCGTGAAAAACGCATGCAGAAATGCGCCGGGAAACCCCGAGATCACCAACAGCATGGCATTGCGAAACACGTGGCCATAAAGCACGCGTGATTCCGTCAGGCCTTTGGCACGGGCTGTTGTGACGTATTGTTTTTTGATTTCATCGATGAATGAATTTTTGGTGAGCAGGGTCATGGTTGCAAAACTGCCGATGCCCAGAGCAGTTAATGGTAAAACTAAATGCCATGCATAGTCTTTGATCTTGCCCCACCAGCTGAGATCTGAAAAATTATCGGAGGTGAGAAGACGCAGCGGAAACCAGTTATAATAACTGCCACCCGCAAAAACGATGATTAAGAAAATAGCCAAAATGAATGATGGAATGGCATAGCCCAAACTGATGATCGCCGATGTCCAGATATCAAAGGAGCTGCCATCCTTGATTGCTTTCTTGATACCCAGCGGAATTGACACTGTATAAGTAATAATTAGAATCCACAGTCCCAATGAAATGGAAACGGGCAGTTTTTCACCTATCAAAGTCAAAACCGACTTAGAGCGGAAATAGCTTTGGCCGAAATCAAAGGTGGCATATTTGCCGATCATGCGGACAAAGCGTTCAACGGGCGGTTTATCAAAACCAAAATCTTTTTCTAATTTCTTGATGATTTCAGGGTCAAGCCCGCGTCCACCGCGATATGTGCTATTTTGGTCAACACCTGCCCGTTCACCAATATTTTCCGAGCCACCGCCGCTCAAACGATCATTGTCACCGCCTGTGTGCTCAAGCTGAGCAATGATACGCTCAATCGGGCCGCCTGGAACAAACTGCGTGACTGCAAATGTCAGCAACATCACGCCCAATAAAGTTGGGATCATGAACAATAATCGTTTTAGAATATATGCACCCAAGCTAAATTATCCAGCCGCAGTTTGTTTGGCTTTTGCGTCATCCCACCACCATGTGGTCGGGAAACCGAGATTGAAATCGGGCGTTATTTCAGGAATTCCAAAACGGTTCCAATAGGCAATGCGTTGGTTGGCACCATACCACATTGGCACCATATAATGATTCCAGATCAAAGCACGGTCGAGTGCACGGCAAGCTGTGATCAAGCCCTTGCGGTCTTTGGTGAATATTACATTGTCAATCAATGCATCAATGCTTGGGTTTTTGATTCCAGCATAATTTTTAGTGCCGTCTTTGCCTGCTTCTTCAGAGCCCCAGAAATAACGCTGCTCATTGCCGGGCGACATGCTTTGCGCAAACACGTTTGAGATGATATCAAAATCAAATGTTTGCAGGCGCTTTGTATATTGCGCATCGTCGATCGTGCGAATGGAAATTGAAATGCCTAATGCTTCGAGTTGTTCTTTGTAAGGAAGCGCAATGCGTTCAAACAAGGGTGAGTCGAGCACAAATTCAGCACTCAGTGTCTCGCCTTTGGCATTCTTCAATATGTTCTTGCCACCATCTTGCGTTACATTCCAGCCCGCTTGGGTTAAAAGCTTGGAGGCCTCGCGCAAATTTTTGCGCCTCGCTATGGCATCAGGGTTGGTGGGGTTGGTATATTCCGTCGTGAATACTTCCGGCGGCAACTTATCACGCAATGGTTCAAGCAAAACCAATTCTTCAGGTGATGGCAGGCCTTTTGCTTCTAGTTCGGAATTGTTGAAGTAGCTGCGCGAACGCACATATTGACCGTAAAACAAATTGGCTTTTGACCATTCAAAATCAAAAGCCAAGTTAAACGCGCGGCGTACCCGCACATCTTGGAATTTCTCTTTGCGCAAATTCAAGACCCAAGCTTGCATGCCATGTACTTGTTTAAGTGTTACTTCTTCTTTTACACAGCGACCATTTTTTATAGCTGGAAATTCGTAACCCGTGGCCCATTGCTTGGAACTTGTTTCAAGATTGAAATCAAACTGGTCGCCCTTGAAGCCTTCAAATGCGACGCTTCCGTCAGAAAAATAAACATAAGTGATTTTATCAAAATTATTTTGGCCCACATTTACGGGTAAATCTTTGCCCCAATAATCAGGAACGCGTTCAACTGTGATTGTTGATCCAGCAGTGGCTTTGGTGATGCGGTAGGGGCCAGAACCCAAAGGAATTTCCATCGTCGAGCCGCCAAATTCGCGGGGCTTGCCGTCTGGCCCATTGGCCGTCCACCAATGCTTTGGTAAAATCGTCAGTTCACTGACAATACTTGGAAGCTCGCGATTATTTTTTTCACTGAACCTGAACGTCACTTCATGTTTTCCGGTTTGCTCGGCTTTCAATACATTTTTATAATAGGCTGCAGTTGTGGTTAGATTGGTCTTAAGTGCATTGAAGCTCCAAACCACATCTTCCACGGTGATCGGTTTGCCGTCATGAAACTTCGCTTCGGGGCGGAGCTTAAATGTAACCGATGAGAGATCATCGGGATGAGAGAAGCTTTCGGCAATCAAGCCATAACGAGTTGCTGCTTCATCAAAGGCCTCCACCGACAAGGTTTCATTGGTTGTCACTCCAGTAGCATCACCTTTCAAGGAATAGGGATTGAGAGAGTCAAATGTGCCAATCACCGAACGACGCAGACTTCCACCCTTTGGTGCACCTGGATTTACATAATCAAAATGTTTAAAATCTGGCTTGTATTTAACGTCGTCAAACAATGTGAGGGCGTGGGTGAAAGCAGGAGCTGCGGCAAAAGCTGAAGAAAACTGTGCAAAAGGCGTTAGCCCAGCGATCTTCAATAGCGTACGGCGGTTGGTCATGAAGGCCTCAATTGATTCGGCAAAACAGTAGCGATGCCGCGCCTATGCATACCAAAGCCGTTATTCCCGCGAAAGCGGGAAACGATCACAATTGCAAATTCTGAGTTTTGATGGATTCCCGCCTTCGCGGGAATGACGACGTTAGAATGAGAGCCGTATTAAGGCGCAGGCAGTGGTTTTGGCGCGTCGGCTAGGGTGTTCAGATAGGCCAAGACGTTGGCGCGGTCTTGATCCTTTGTGATGCCCGCATAGGCCATCTTGGTGCCCTTGATGAATTCTTTTGGCGCCTTCAGCCAAGTATTCAAACTCTCAATATCCCAAGCTTTATCGCCCATGGCCTTAAAGCCTTCGGAATAAGCAAATCCTTCGGCAGCACCCATTTTACGGCCAACAATGTCCCACAAATGGGGGCCGACTTTGTTCGCGCCACCTTTTTCGAACGCATGGCAAGCAACACACGCTTTTGCAGTGCCCATGCCTTTGTCGATATCAGCTTTGGCTAGCAACACAGGGAGTGGTTCAGACTTCACTTCTGCGCCGCCACCTGTTGTAGCGGCTTGGGCTACTTCGATAATAAATCCAGGCTTTTCTGGTGTCTCGGCGTGGAACAGCTCCGCGCCAAAATTCTTCAAGCCCAAGACCAAAAGACCTGTGGCCAGAACGGCACCTGCAATCTTGTTAAATTCTAAGCTTTCCATGCGAACGCCCGAGCCTCATAAAATGAATAATTGCGGCGGAAACTAATCGTTTCGGTTTGTCCTCGCAATATCTATAAGGTATTATGCACAATTTGCCGCGCCCCGCGATAAACCCATGATAGAACAGCACAATAGCATAATTGTGATTCCTGCCCGCATGGTGGCCCAAAACCTGCCGGGCAAGCCTTTGGCTGATATTCACGGAGTTCCGATGATTGTGCATGTGTGGAGGCGCGCCGTGGCTGCCAATATTGGCCATGTTTTGGTGGCGGCTGCTGAAAACCATATTGCTGATGCGGTTCGCATTGCAGGTGGCGATGCCATGGTTACACCTTTGAATTTAGCGAGCAGTCTTGACCGGATTTCTGCGGCGCTGAGCATGCGCGACCAAGCCAAGCGTTTTGAGCATGTCCTCAGTTTGCCAGCCAATTTGCCGATGATTGAAACGCTTGCCTTGCAGCGTTGCTTGGCGGGGCTGACCA
>JAYVPZ010000388.1:0-18455 GCA_043757105.1 Aestuariivirga sp.
TCCGTGGCTTTGGGTGGCAAACTGAAACGAACATGAATTGCGGCCATGAGGCGGTGTTCGAACGCTTTGTAGTTCAGGCCCAACGCGGCTTTAAATGGCGAGATCATATCGCCAATCACATATTCTGGTGCATCATGCAGAAGGGCTGCAAGGCGCAACTGTTTGCTGGGCCTGCCAGTACAATGCGCGAAAATTTGCTCAACCAACACGCAATGTTGCGCCACTGAAAACGCGTGATCACCTTTGGTTTGACCATTCCAACGGGCCACGCGCGCGAGGCCATGGGCAATGTCTTCAATTTCAATATCCAAGGGTGATGGGTCAAGCAGATCAAGTCTGCGGCCTGATAACATACGCTGCCACGCTCTGGGTGCTGCATCTGCCACTCAACGCACCAGTTTCTTCACAGCTTCATGGCGGTGGCAATCCACCATGTGATCGTTGAAAAATCCTGTGGCTTGCATGAAGGCATAAACGATGGTGGGGCCGACAAACTTAAAGCCTTTTTGTTTTAGGTCTTTTGATATTTTTTCGGCGAGCGGAGTTTTGCCCGGCACATCTTTCATTGAATTGAATTTATTCACGACGGGTTCGCCATCCACAAAATCCCAGAGATATTTTGAGAAGTCATCAAACTTCAAATAGGCTTGCGCATTCAACACTGTGCCTTCAATCTTTAGCCGGTTGCGCACAATGCCTGTGTTTTGCATCAGCGCATCTTTCTTGTGGCGATCATATGTGATGATTTTTTCGGGCACGAAGCCATCAAAAGCTTCGCGAAAATTTTCACGTTTGCGCAATATGGTGATCCAGCTGAGGCCGGCTTGGAAACCATCTAAAATCAATTTTTCAAACAGGGCGCGCGAGTCGTATTCAGGAACGCCCCAATCTGTGTCGTGGTAATGCACATAGAGCGGATCGGTTCCGCACCAAGAGCAACGGCAAATGCCGTCTTCATGTTTAATCGAGGTCATCGTGCGGCCTCTGGAATGATGACGTCATATTTAATCCAATCTGGCTTTTGCACTTTAACGGTGACATCATTTGACAGGAGTGGTGCAGCGGCGGCGGCGAGGCGGTCGAGACGGAGCAGTGCCAGAGCGCTCGTATCGCTAGTGGACAAAATTTCGCCGATGGTTTTTTCAGCGCTTGTGATCACATCACCTTTGGTAAGGCCCTGCCCAGTAACGGGCAAAATGCGACTGCGGGCTGTGCCTCGGTGCTGCATGCGCGAGACTACCTCTTGGCCAACGTAGCAGCCTTTGGTGAAATTTACGCCGCCGAATTGATCGAGATTGGCTTCATGGGGAAACAGTTTGTTCGTACTGATGTCTTGGACGCTGTCGGCGAGGCCTAAGGCGATGCGGGCGGAGTCATAACCTTCGCCTGTTTTAAACGCACCTTTGGCGGCGAAAAAACGATGTCCCATGGCAACATTGCGCGGATCAGGATAACCTTCTTCGCCGACGGCCACTTCAAGATCATCACGCGCGGTGATTGTCAGTTTTGCACGGAGCTTATACATCATCGATTTTTGCAGAAGGGCGTCGCGTTGCTCAGAAGCGCAATCAATCAAAACCTGTTCGCCCGCATTGAACACAAATATATCATGCAGGATTTTGCCTTGCGGGGACAGCAATGCGCCATAAGCCGCTTGACCCTGTGCCAGTGTTGCCACATCACAAGTGAGCAAATTATGCAGAAATGCTAATGCGCCCTCGCCGCTGATGCCGATGACAGCGCGGTCGGGGCGGAGCTGTGGATTAAATTTTAGAGTGGTCATTTGGGTTAATTAGCATCTATCATGGATGAAACAAAACTGAACTCAGAGCCAGATGATTATTTTTAATTCCCACTTAATAGACCCGTCATTCCCGCGCAGGCGGGAATCCAACTTCAATTCAGAAGCGAGACTCCAAGTAAGTTGGTTTCCCGCCTGCGCGGGAATGACGGAGCACCGCGTCCATGAATATTGATCTTATCCTCAAAGGCGGCACCGTCATCAACCAAGATGGCATAGGAGTGCGCGATATTGCTGTATCCCAAGGGCGCATTGTGGGGATTGGAACTGGCTTCAAGGGGGCTGAGGTTTTGGACTGCCGCAACTTGCACATCATGCCCGGTGTGATCGACAGCCAAGTGCATTTCCGCGAGCCAGGCCCCACCCATAAAGAAGATTTGGAAACCGGAAGCCGTGCGGCCGTGATGGGCGGGGTGACGGCGGTTTTTGAAATGCCGAACACTAATCCGACCACAACCACGGCTGCGGCACTGGCTGATAAAGTGTCTCGCGCGCAGCACCGCATGTTTTGCGATTTTGCTTTCTACGTGGGCGGCACGCGCGATAATGTGGATGAGATTCAGGCGCTGGAAAAATTGCCGGGGTCGGCGGGGATAAAGGTTTTCATCGGCTCATCCACGGGCGATTTGTTGGTGGAAGATGACGCTGGTTTGGAAGCGATTATTTCCAAACTTTCGCGCCGCGCTGCATTTCATAGCGAAGATGAATTTCGATTGCGTGAGCGGGTGAAATTTCAAGTGGCGGGTGATGCTTCGAGCCATCTGTTTTGGCGCGATGTTGAGGCGGCGCGTTTGTGCACCGAGCGCCTCATTCGCATTGCGCGGAAATATAATAAGCGCATTCATGTGCTGCATATTTCGACGGCGGAGGAATTGCCGCTGCTGGCAGCGGCTCGGGATTTGGCGACGGTGGAAGTGACCCCGCATCACCTCACTTTATCGTCGGATGATTATGCGCGGCTGGGCACGAAGTTGCAGATGAACCCTCCGGTGCGCGAAAAATATCACCGCGAGGCTTTGTGGGCTGCGATCAATTCAGGATTGGTGGATGTGTTGGGGTCTGACCATGCGCCGCATACGCTGGAGGAAAAAGCAAAGCCTTATCCCTCTTCGCCCTCAGGCATGACAGGCGTGCAAACGCTTGTGCCGATGATGTTAACCCACGTGAACGCGGGCAAGCTTTCGCTGGAGCGCTTGGTTGACCTGACCTCGCATGGGCCGCAGCGGATTTTCAACATCAAGAACAAGGGCCGCATTGCTGAAGGCTATGATGCAGATTTTACTTTAGTGGATCTAAAACGCACCGAGACGATTACAAATAAATGGATTGAGAGTCGCAGCGCTTGGACACCTTATGATGGTGTGAAAGTACAGGGCTGGGTGGTGGGCACCTATGTGCGCGGGCGGCCTGCTATGTGGCAGGGCGAAATTGCGCAAAAAGCATTTGGAGAGGCTGTGACATTCTAATGGAAAAGTTTCGCGCGTTGTTGGTGAGCAAAACTGAAACGGGGCAACATGTTGAGATCACGACTCTCTCCGAAAATGATTTGATGGACGGTGATGTGACGATTGCGGTTTCGCATTCGTCGGTGAACTACAAGGATGGTTTGGGGATCACGGGCAAATCGCCCATCTTCCGCAAATATCCAATGATCCCCGGCATTGATCTGGCAGGTGTGGTGACGAAGTCGGCGCACCGGGATTACAAAGTTGGTGATGCCGTTGTGCTGGGTGGCTGGGGTGTTGGTGAGGGTCACTATGGTGGCTATGCGCAAGTGGCGCGGGTGAATGGCGATTGGCTGGTGCCATTGCCGAAAAAATTTAGCGCGGGCGAAGCGATGGCCATTGGCGTGGCTGGCTATACGGCCATGCTGTGTGTGATGGCGCTGGAAGAGCAAGGCGTTAAGCCCGAGCAAGGCGAGATTTTGGTGACGGGGGCTGCCGGTGGCGTGGGTTCGGTTTCCATTGCGCTGTTGAGCACACTTGGTTTTAGAGCGGTGGCTTCAACGGGGCGGATGGAAGAGGAAGGGTTTTTGAAGGCGCTGGGCGCTGCATCAGTTGTGAACCGAAACGAATTTAATGGGCCAGTGAAGGCGCTGGCGAAAACGCGTTGGGCGGGGGCGATTGATAGTGTCGGTTCGACCACGCTGGCCAATGTGATTTCGCAGATTATTCCTGAGGGAACGGTGGCCGCGTGTGGCTTGGCGCAAGGCATGGATTTGCCCGCTTCTGTTGCGCCATTCATTTTGCGCGGGGTGCGGTTGATCGGGGTCAACTCAGTGACAACACCTAAGCCAAGGCGCATGGCGGCTTGGGAGCGGCTAGCGCGGGACTTGGATATGGCGAAGCTGCATGCGCTGACGACGACTGTGAAACTGGATGATGTGCAACGGGTGGTGGAGGAGATTGTGGCGGGGAAGGTTCGCGGGCGGGTGGTGGTGGAGCTGTAGGTTGGTCTTCTACCGCTTTAGCGGGAGAAGAAAGGGGCCCGTCGAACGAAGTGAGATGGGATAGATGAGGGGCTGCGGGATACGGAGCTTGTGGCCCCTCACCTATCCCATTTTGCAAATGCAAAATGGGCCCCTTTCCTCTCCCGCTAAAGAAACGGGCGAGGACGATTACCCCTCAATCTTACTAAAATCCGCAACTTCAGCCGTCGCTTCCCTAATTCTATTCAACAAACGCAAACGGTTCTCGCGGAAGGTGGCGTCTTTGTCATTCACGATCACGCCTTCGAAGAATTCGTCCACGGGTGCGCGCAGTTTGGCGATGGCTTTCATGGCACCTTCGAAATCTTCATGCTCCACCGCCTTGCGGGCCAAAGCCGAGGCTTGGGAAATGGCGGAGTGCAACGCTTTTTCTTCGCCCTTGATAAGTTGGGCTGGATTCACATCACCTGAATATTTTTTGTCGTCTTTCTTTTCTTCGATGCGCAAAATGTTTGCAGCGCGTTTGACACCAGCGAGAAGGTTTTTGCCGTCATCAGTATCGAGGAATTTAGAAAGTGCTTCGACGCGGCGCGTGACCGTGAGCAGATCATCCTGACCACCGAGAGCAAACACAGCATCGATGAGATCATGCCGCTTGCCTTGATCCTTCAGATAGACTTTCAGGCGATCGGCGAAGAAGGTAAGTAGTCTCACATTAGTTGCATTAACTTCTCGACCGTTAAATTCGCCAATGGTGGGGTCGTTAGTAACATCAGTGAACCTTTGAAGTTGTTCTTCAAACAGAGTCATCAATGAAAGCTTTAAGTCAGATTCTATTATTTGGCGAATACATCCCAATGCAGCACGCCTTAGAGCATATGGATCTTTAGATCCTGTTGGTTCTTCCGCTACGCAATAGAAGCCTACCAGCGTATCCAGCTTGTCTGCCAGCGCCACAGCCTGCCCAATTTTCGAAACGGGGATTGAGTCGCTTGGCCCTTGCGGTTTGTAATGGTCGCGCAACGCATCGGCCACCTCGGCATCAACACCCTGTTCAAGCGCAATGTAGCGACCCATCAAGCCTTGGAGTTCGGGGAATTCTCCCACCATTCCGGTGACCAGATCAGTCTTGGCCAGACGTGCGGCGAGTTTGGATTTTTCAACATCAGCGCCAATAGTCTTGGCGATTTCTCCGGCTAATGCTTCGATGCGTTTTACGCGTTCACCCTGCGAACCGAGCTTTGCATGGAAGGTGATTGTGTCCAACTTCGGCAATAAATCTTCGAGCTTAATTTTCCGGTCTTGATCCCAGAAGAATTTGGCATCGCTTAGACGCGCGGCGATGACTTTGTTGTTGCCGTGGATGATGGTTTTGCCGCCATCCGAAGCTATTGTGTTGGCCACCAGCAAATAGTGGTTTGAAAGCTTGCCATCCTTGGCCCGCAGACAGAAACATTTCTGGTTGTTCTTGATCGTCGTGATGATGACTTCTGGCGGAACGCTTAAGAAATTCTGATCGAATGAACCCATCAAAACCACGGGCCATTCCACAAGACCTGCCACTTCCTTTAGCAGCGCTTCGTCCTCGATCATTTCGAGGCCCCTGGCGAAGGCGAGATTCTTGGCGTCGGCGCGGATGGTTTCAGCGCGGGCGTTGGCATCGACGATCACATGGGCTTTGTGAAGTGCGCCTGCATAATCATCAAAGCGGCGGGCTTCGATTGCGCCTTCGCTCAGGAAGCGGTGGCCGAATGTGATGTTGCCGCTCTTAATGCCTTCAACTTCAAACGGAACTACTTCGCCATCAAAAGTGCAGAGGATGCTTTGTAAGGGTCTGATCCAGCGCAATGTGCCAGACCCCCAGCGCATGGATTTTGGCCAAGGAAAATTGCGCACCATATGAGGCACGATTTCGGCCACCACATCCGTTGCGGCGCGGCCTGATTTTTTGATGATGGCGATATAGGATTTGCCTTTTTTGTCTTCCTGAATGGTTAGTTGATCAAGGCGAAGCCCGGTTGATTTGAGAAACCCATCAATAGCAGGCTGCGGCGCATCAATGCGTGGGCCTTTGCGTTCTTCGCTTGTGTCAGCGGCTTGTGTCTTGAGGCCTTCGACCGACAGCACGAGGCGGCGCGGCGTGGAATGCACTTGCGCGCCCTCATAGGTGAGGCCAGCATCCACCAGCGCGTTGGTGATGATCGACTTCAGATCATCCGCCGCTTTAGATTGCATGCGGGCCGGGATTTCTTCGGAGAAAAGTTCGAGGAGAAGTTCGGGCATTATGCACTCCCTCCCGCAGTGTTGCTCCACGCCACGCAGCAGGCTTTGGCCAGTTCGCGCACGCGGGCGATATAGGCTTGGCGTTCGGTGACCGAGATGACACCACGCGCATCGAGCAGATTAAAAGTGTGGGAAGCTTTGATGCATTGGTCATAAGCCGGCAAGGCCAATGTGGGTTTGCCGTCTTCAACATTATGGGCCAGCAGCGCCTGACATTCTTTTTCGCATTCCGCAAAGCGCGTAAACAGCGCTTCGGTGTTGGCTTCTTCAAAATTATAGCGCGAATATTCTTGCTCGGCCTGCAGGAATACATCGCCATAAGAAATGCGACCATGGCCTTCCTCGCGGCCATTGAAATTTAGATCGTAAACATTATCGACGTCTTGCACATACATGGCCAGGCGTTCGAGGCCATATGTAAGTTCGCCAGAAACAGGGCTGCATTCCATGCCGCCCATTTGTTGAAAATAGGTGAATTGCGAAACCTCCATGCCATCGCACCAGACTTCCCAGCCAAGGCCAGCGGCACCAAGCGTCGGGCTTTCCCAATCATCTTCAGCAAAACGAATGTCGTGCAGCGCGCTGTCAATGCCGATGGCTTTGAGCGAGCCTAGATAAAGTTCCTGCAAATTTGGTGGCGATGGTTTGATGATGACTTGATATTGATAATAATGTTGCAGGCGGTTTGGGTTCTCACCATAGCGGCCATCCTTAGGGCGGCGCGAAGGTTGCACATAAGCCGCAGCCCAATGTTTGGGGCCAACGGAGCGCAGTGTTGTGGCCGGGTGGAACGTGCCAGCGCCCACTTCCATGTCATAAGGTTGAAGGATCACACAGCCCTGCTCTGCCCAATAATTGTGGAGGGTGAGGATCAAGTCTTGGAAGGATTTGGTGGGGTTCAGGGGCATGGCAATTTCAATGCAGTTCGCGATGGCTGGTGCTTAGAACATTATGGTGGGGGGTTGAAGTGAATTATGCAGTCATTTTTCGGCCACAAGCCGGAAACCCAAATGAGTTGGTGGTGAGCCCGTAGCGCATCCGCCCGATGCAGGATTGCGAACGAAAACAGATACAACGGCCTCATGCGCCCCTGCTGCAACAAAGGCAGGGCACAGAGCTTGTGCCTCACCTTCAAAGCCGGGTTTGTAACAACTCGATGTCCATTCCCATACATTGCCGTCAAGGTCGGATATGCCTGAGGCTGTCGTCGTGAAGGAGCCTTGTGGCAATACTGGGCCTGTGGGTGTTGATTCTTGGCCATAGTCAGCCGCCCAGGCCAATCTCGGATCGGTGAAATATGGCGCAGGCTTTGGTTTGGCGAGAGTGCGATCAAGCTCGCGCCATTCGTTTAGCGTTGGCAAACGCAGCCCGCCACCACTTTTGGCGTTGGCCCAGGAAAGATATTCATTCACATCAAACCAGTTGACACCGGTGATCGGATTGGTGGCTGCACCAAGGGCCTTTGGCATGAAGGAACAGCCATGTTCTTCATAGCATTGCCGCCATGAAGCTACCGTGACCTCATAGCGGGAAACCAAAAGAGTCTTGCTGCCATGAGTTTCCATCACAACAGGCACCAAGGTTGCATTGAAGCTGCCATCACGGTGCAGGCTTGGCCAAAGCACGGCCAAACCTGCCACCAGAATCGCTGCTCCAAGACGAAGCATGTTGTTTTTCTCCGTTAGCCTGTGATGGGCACCGGTTTTTGCACCTGCTTCATCAAATCATCATTCCATTCGCCATCCACTTTCACATGGGCGGTGGCACCAAGCATGACGGCCTCGATAAGGTTGTGATTGACGTAAGCGTAAACGCCGGGCTGGCGGAACTTATATAACATAGCACCAGCCGAGCCGCCGCGGATAAACCAAGTTTCCAAATTGGTGGCTGGCGCATCAGCAAAGGAACCTGTATCCCATACAAAGTCGCCATGACCACCTATGAGATGAGGCCTGGAGTCACGATTAGCTTGGGCATGAATGAACAGCACGTTCTCACCCACTTTGGCTTTCAATGCATTTTCGCCTGTCAAAGCACCGGCCTTGCCGTTGAACACCACATGGGTTGGAATCAGCCCACGCATGACATCCAAACTTTCTGGCAGGTCTTCGCCAGCGGTCGCATATTTTTTATATGCACCGTTGGCTTCTCGAGGAATGTAGAAATCCTGTTCGCCAATGTAGTAGGCACGATCATATTTCAGAGGATTGCCCTTGTTATCTTTCAGCCCATCACGGGGCAAAACCATAACCGCACCATTCATCCCATGAACAACATGATAGGGGATCATGACATCGCCCGGTGCGCAGTGATAGACAAAAACACCTTGTTTGATGGCTTTCCAGCGCAGCACAGTTTGCTCACCTGGCAACACTTTTGTTAAAGCCCCGCCGCCCAAAGCGCCCGTTGAAGCGTGGAAGTCAATGTTATGCTCCATGGCATTAGTGGCCAAATTTTTTAACGTCAATTCAACATAATCGCCTTCATGCACCACAATCATCGGGCCAGGTACACTGCCATTATAGGTAAGTGCCCATATCTCGGTTCCCTCGCCATCAATAACAATTTTCTTTTCTTCAATTGTGAAAGTGACTTCGACTATTTTCGGGCCGCCAGTGGCTATTTGCTCATGCTCCGGTAAAAATGGTGGATCCACCATTTTCTGCTGCACGCGCGGCAATTTGGAAATATCAATCTGAGCATCATCTGCGATAGCGGGGGCTGCTGAAATTGCGACGATGGCCGCTGTCATGACGGATGCGCCAAGCAAACCACGGCGTGTCATAAGCGGGCTGATCATTTCATTAAAAGTGGACATAATATGTTCCTCTGAATTTAATTGTGGAATTTTGCCTTGGCGATCACTGGGCTATTGCACTTCAACCACAGTCCACATGCCTGCCATGTAATGACCTGCAACATTGCAATAGAGCAGATATTTTCCGGGTTTCAGATCAAAGATGAGTGAGGCCGACTTGTTGGGATCAATTTCTGAAACGGAACCCAAATTCTGGATGCCTTCGGTATCCACCTTGTTGCGGCTCTGATCATAGGGCAGTAATTTGGTTGCATCCGTGATGCGCGCCACCAAAACCTCATGCACCAGATTGCTGGCGAGGTTGGTGACATCAAACCTGACGGATCCGGTGTGAACAGATTTAGGATTGATGTTTATGCCCATTTTGGCTTTGGACATGTCAGCCTTCATGCCCATGCCCATGGCTGTGCCAAGTTCGGCGGTTCCGGCCTTGTCGATCAGTGTCACTTTTACAATTGTTTCGGCGTGTGCCGCAGTCGCCAAAAATGCTGTCAGAATTATCGCTTCGCATGTGAGTCTATGAAATTTCACGATTATAACTCCCTTTAAAAATTCATTTAAAATACATCTATAATGCCGAGCCTTAGGCGCCGCTGGAGTTCGATGAGGCCAATCAACTACATTTTGGTTTTGAGATAGGCGATTAAATCGGCACGTTCGTCGTCTTTTTTCAAGCCCGCAAAAGCCATCTTGGTCGTCGGTACTACGACCTTGGGTTCGGCGAGATATTTGCTAAGCGTTGTCTCATCCCACATTGCACCCGCTGCGCCAAAGGCCTTCATCCCATCAGAGTAATTGTATCCGTCAACAGTCGCCGCCTTGCGTCCAAAAACACCTGCCAGAAAGGGGCCAACCTTATTGGTTTTTTCAGTCGCCGAATGACAGGCTCCACATTTCTTGAATACTTGCTCTCCTTTCGCGACATCGCCATCGGCCAATGCACTTCCGGCCATCAAGCTCGTTACAACTATAGAGAGTATAAAATGTTTCATAATCACTTTCTCCGATTTTAATCAATGCATACCAATAAGTTCAATTCATGGGCCAATAAGGCCATTGTCTTCGCACCCATAATTCATATATATTAAATACATTATTTAATCAAGGACTTTTTAACCCATTGTCGACAGAAACAATATGATATAAATAAAATGCATCAATTAATATCTGATTTATTTGCGGGTAAAATGATGCGACTGACCAATTATAGCGATTATGCCCTGCGTCTGCTCATGTATGTGGCCGCCAAAAAAGATTCCTACGTGACAATAGGCGAGGTTGCGAGGGCCTATGGAATATCAAAGAACCACTTGATGAAGATTGCCCACCATCTTGCTCTCGCAGGGATACTCAAAACAGCACGAGGAAGAAATGGCGGTTTATGTTTGGCAATGCCAGCCGCTGAAATCAACATCGGCCGCGTCATGCGCCTGCTTGAAGCACCATCTCCGTTGGTGGAGTGCTTTGATCCCTCTACAAATACTTGTGTTATAACAGATACTTGTAGCCTTAAACATGTACTGCGATATGCACTCGAAGACTTTTTTAAGCGGCTCGATCAATATTCGCTTGCAGATTTGGCGGTAGAACGGAATAAATTTTCAACGTTAATCTTGGATGAAACCAAAGACCGATGAAGATCATCTTAAGTATAAATGCGTCGATACACGTGCGCCCGCGTTGTAAACCCACTTTCGGTTTTCGACAGAGGCATTGGGTGGTAGGTTTTAGTTTCTTCAGTTTTGACGAGGTGGTCAGATTTTTCGAGTGCAGCTAATTTTGCGCCAAACCCTGCTTCGTCCCAAACCACAGTGCCGACCGTAAAAATTAAGTACCCGCCCGGTTTGGTGATGCGTGTCAATTCATCAAACGCGGATGCGGGTGCATGGCCCGTGGTAAAGGTTCCTGTCGAGACGATACAGTCAAACGAAGATGATTTGAAATTTAGTGGTTCGCCCAAAATACCTTGGCGCAAATCTGAATAGATATTTCGTGCGCGGGCTTTTGCCAACATGCCTTCAGACATATCGACACCAAGGAGATTTGTGTATCCGAGAATGGAAAGCAACTCACCTAATGTGCCTGTTCCCACACCTGCATCTAAAATTGCTGCGCTGAGATCTTGTACATAGCGCGCAACGAGGCCGACAATAATTGCCGGATGGATGTAGCCGGTGGATTGCATATCGGCATCATAATTGGTTGCCCAATCATCATAGGTTTTTGAGAGTTGCTCACGCGATGCAGAATGATAAACGCTGTCAATGCGTCTATCAGCTGTTGATGTCATGCCTCTGGCACATATACGCCAGTGATTGGATCAAGCTTCAAGCGCGGCATTTCTTTCATGCTTGGCTGTTTCACTTTGGCTTTCACTTGTTGTGATTCCAAATTGGCAACGGCACGCTTCATCGACTTGAACAAAATATAGCCCACTGCCGTCAAAGCCAAAGTTCGAAAAAAACCCATATTACCACCTCATTATCTAAATCAGACTATCACAAACCAAATCGTTGCCACAATGCCCGCTGTTCAAGAGTGTTAAGAATGGCTTCAGGCAATTCTATGGCAGCCGAAAAACCTAATCTTTTCAATCCCCAGCCTTTGGGCGCTTCAATCTCAGTCATCTCAATCTTATCCCCAAATTTACGTTTCAAAACCTCTTCCAGATGACCAAGGCCATCAATTAATCCAAGTTCCAGCGATTTGCGGCCTGTCCAATAGGCGCCAGAAAACAGTTCTTTGGTTTCTTTCAACTTATCTTTGCGGCGGGCTCGGACTTCGGCTTTGAAGCTTTCATGCATTTCTGAGAGCAAGGATTTTAGTTTTTTTACGTCTTCGAGTTTTTCAGGTTTGAACGGATCATTGGTGGATTTCGATTCGCCTGATGTGTGGATGCGGCGTTCAATGCCATATTTTTTCATGGCATTGGAAAAACCAAAGCCGCCGCTGATCACGCCGATAGAACCGATGATGGAATTTTCGTCGGCGTAGATTTCGTCCGCCGCGCAGGCCAGCCAATAGCCGCCAGATGCGGCCACATCTTCGCAGAAGGCATAGACGGGAATTTTGTTTTCTGCTGCCAATGCCCGAATGCGGTTGGCGATGATGGCAGATTGCACGGGTGAACCGCCGGGGCAATTGATGGCCAATGCCACACCAGACACACCTTTTTTGAAGGCCTTCTTCAATAGCGGTTCGAGTGATTTTCCATTGAGCCGTTTGCCACCGCCAATACCACCTTCAGCAGCAATCACGCCGTCAAGACGAAGAACGTTGATTGTGTGGGTTTTCTTGCGGAAGCGAGATGGGATAAGTTTGCGGAGACGTTTAAACATGAGCTTATGTAAGGCTCAAAATCCTAAATATCAAGTTAGCGCAATCGCCATGCGGCTCCATCCCGCAGCACAGCTTCGGCATCAGGTGTGAAGCCATTGCCATCTTCGTGTAAAATTAAGCCGGGCAATAATTGCATCGGAGCTTTTGAGCCTTTGACACCTTGCACAATCACGCGCGATGCGGCTGTGCCTTCACGGGCATAGAGCGGGGCCACGCGAATATCGCCAAACCGGCTTTCCATGCTGCTCAGAATCTTACCCAGTGTTTCAGCGCGGTGAATTAGTGTGACCGTGCCACGAAGCGTAACCATGGCGTGGAGCAGCTTGATCCAAAGATCGAGATCGTCTGGCCCGAACGAATGAGCAGCGGCTTTGAGTAAAGACGGAGATTGGGTGATTTTGCCATCTTCAAAATAGGGCGGATTGGCAAATGCATGAGCAAAGGAGCCGTGTTCAGGCATATGCGCCAAATCGCGGCGCATGGCATCTTTAACATCGCCTTGAATGACGCGAAGCATGTCGCTCATATTGTTTCGCTTGGCGTTTTGTTCACACAGAACGGCATAGCGCGAATTCACCTCAATGCCGGTGATATGCAGCAGAGGATTACGCGCCAGTACACAGAGCGAGGCAACACCTGCGCCAATGCCGGCTTCAAAAATGGTCTCGCCATCAGCCACGGGAATGCTAGCAGCCAGAAATACCGCATCGATCCCGGCACGATAACCTTTTTCAGGTTGCAAGATTTGAAGTTTGCCGCCTAAAAATGCGTCATCAGTCAATGACGAGGGCGTAGCCGCGCTGCTAGCGCGGTTTGGGGCTTCAGATGTTTGAGTTGCGAGTTGCATATTCGGTTAAACTAGCTTCAAGATGGTTAGCGAGAGGTTACCACGGCGCAAGATGTTTCGAAAATACTAAGACGCGGCAATGGGTCACCTTTGAAATGCAACCATTTAGGTTCCTTATTTAAGTCTATTTTTGAGAAAAGGTACCAAATGGGCGTTGTGATTGCATTTGAGGGTGGGCAAAAGCAGACGGCGAGTTTGGACTCGCTGGTGGCTTTGACCAGTTCTGATATGGCCATGGTGAATGAGTTCATCATGGAAAAAGCCCAAAGTCATGTGGAACTGATTCCGGAGCTTGCTGGCCATTTGATCAATTCCGGTGGCAAGCGCATTCGCCCGATGTTGACCATCGCTGCGGCGCGGATGTGTGGTTATGCGGGCGTGCATCATTTGAAGCTGGCGATGAGTGTGGAGTTTATGCACACGGCTACATTGCTGCATGATGACGTGGTGGACGAGAGTGATTTGCGGCGTGGCAAGCAGGCGGCACGGGTGATCTGGGGCAATCAGGCGAGCGTGTTGGTCGGTGATTATTTGCTGGGCCAGGCTTTTAAAATGATGGTGGAGACGGGATCTCTCGATTGCTTGTGCATTTTATCTGATGCGGCGTGTACGATTGCAGAGGGTGAAGTGTTGCAGCTTTCTGTTTCACAGGATACATCAACAACTGAAGATTCATATTTGAAAGTTGTTGGCGCTAAAACTGCAGCGCTGTTTTCGGCTGCGGCAAAAGTGGGCGGTGTGATTGCGGGCAAGCCGCGCAATGCGCAGGAAGCGCTTGAAAGTTTTGGGCGTAATTTAGGAATCGCATTTCAGCTGGTGGACGATGCTTTAGACTATTCCGGCAAGCAGGCCACGCTCGGCAAAGCTGTGGGCGATGATTTCCGTGAGCGCAAAATTACTTTGCCTGTTGTGCTGTCTTTCCGACGCGGTGCTGAAGAAGAGCGCAATTTCTGGAAGCGCGTGATGGAGGATGGCAATCAAACTGACGATGATTTGCTCTACGCCACGAAACTGATGGAACGCCATGGGGCGATTTCCGACACCATCGAACGCGCGCGGCATTACGGATCAATGGCCTGTGACGCACTGGCGATTTTTCCGGATAGCGAATGGAAGACAGCGTTGCTGGAGTCCGTGGCGTTCTGCATTTCACGGGCGCATTGAAGTGAAAAAACTGCCTGCAAAATATATGAACTTCGTGATGCCGTTTTTGCTTTCGGCCATCATGAGCTGTGTCGTTTCATTCATCGCAACAGTGAAAGTGATGGGATTCGATAGCGGCCTGCTTGGTCATTGGCTGCAAGCTTGGGGGCTTTCTTGGCTTGTGGCTTTTCCTGTGGTTTTAGTTGTTTTGCCGTTGGTTCGGAAGATTGCTGGGATGGTTGTGGAGAAAGGTTGACTTCTTTCTCCATCGGCCTAAATCTTTGGTTGTTCGCGTAAATCATCATCGCGGGAGAGACTGGGTTGCAAAATCCAGCGCCGAAGGAGCAACCGCCCCGGAAACTCTCAGGCAAAAGGACCGCTTGGTGAATTTAAAATCTGGAGAGCAGAGGTTGGGTTCACACCTAATCGCTCACCGAAGGAGAAAGCAGTTGGGTGTCGGAGTGACCCAAAGGCGAAAACTCTCAGGTTCCTGACAGAGGGGGCAGACTCAGTATGCACTGGGCCTCGCCAACGCTTGTCAGGAGACCAAACATTGACCGAAACTCTTCAACGCACACCACTATATGAAGCCCACAAAGCTCTAGGCGCAAAGCTTGTGCCCTTTGCTGGCTATGAAATGCCGGTGCAGTATCTAACTGGCGTGATGGCAGAACATAATTGGACACGGACGAACGCAGGGTTGTTTGATGTGTCCCACATGGGGCAGTGTTTTATTGTTGGCCCCGATTTTGAGACCACATCACGTGCCATGGAAAGATTGGTACCTGCGGATATTGCAGGACTGGAACCACATCAACAGCGCTATTCACAGTTGCTAAATGAAAATGGCGGTGTTCTTGATGATTTGATGATCACACGGGCCGCTTACAAAAGTTATGAAGGCTGGCTTTACGTGGTGGTCAATGCTTCGCGCAAGCAAGTTGACTATGCGCATATTGAAAAACATTTGCCCGATGGAGTGAAGCTTCAAAAGGGCGAGGATATGGCTTTGCTTGCTTTGCAGGGGCCAAGGGCTGTTGAGGTTCTTGAGAAATTTGCACCCGCTGCCGCTGACCTGAAATTCATGCATTACGCAGCATTAGATATTGAAGGCATTGCGGCGCATGTCACTAGGTCTGGTTATACTGGTGAAGACGGTTTTGAGCTTTCGGTTTTTACCAAAGATGCATCAAGGTTATGGAATTTGCTGATGGCGGATGTTTCGGTTCGACCCATTGGCTTAGGTGCGCGTGACTCATTGCGGCTTGAAGGTGGCTTATGTTTGTATGGGCATGAGCTTGACGAAACGACTTCTCCGAATGAAGCAGGATTAATGTGGTCGATTGCTAAGCGGCGACTCGAAGACGGTGGGTTTATTGGTGCTACGCGTGTGCAACGCGAATTGGCGCAAGGTGTTTTACGCAAGCGCGTGGGGATTAAACCAGAAGGCCGCGCCCCTGCCCGCGACGGCACGGAGATTCAAAACTCTAATGGTGTCAAGATTGGCGTGATCACGTCTGGCGGATTTGGACCAACGGTAAATGGCCCAATTGCTATGGGTTATGTTGAAACAGCTTTTGCCGATGTGGGCATGAAAGTGAACCTCATCGTGCGTGGCCAAGCGATGCCCGCACAAATTATCAAACTTCCATTCATTCCAAATAATTTTAAACGCTAAGAGGACTGCCATGAACAAAGTATTTTCAAAAGATCACGAATGGGTTGTGGTGGAGGCGGGTGTGGCCACCATAGGCATCACCAATCATGCGCAAGAACAACTGGGCGACGTTGTGTTTGTGGAGCTGCCCAAGATTGGCGCAAAGGTGGATAGGGATGCGTCCATCGCTGTGGTTGAAAGCGTAAAGGCGGCTAGCGAAATTTATGTGCCAGTGACTGGTGAAATTGTTGAGATCAACACGGAGCTGACGGGCGACCCAGCCTTGGTGAACCGTGATGCTGAAGGCGCTGCTTGGTTTTTTAAAGTGAAATTGACCAAGCCGGATGAGTTGTCCTCATTAATGGACAAAGCTGCTTACGATAAGTTTGTGGGGTAGGTCCCCTCTCCGCCGTCATCCCCGCGCAGGCGGGGATCCAACTTTGACCTGTGAGCCTTGTTAAAAGTTGGTTTCCCGCCTTCGCGGAAATGACGGATTTGAAAAAGTATTGAATAGTGAATGTTTGGAGCGACAGATGGTAGACCTATTTACTTCAAGACACATTGGCCCATCGGCCACCGACACAGCTGCCATGCTCAAAGTGCTTGATGCATCTTCGGTTGATGATTTTATCAATAAGGCCGTGCCTGCTAAAATTCGCTCCAAACGTCCGCTCGATCTTCGCCCCGCGATGAGTGAGCGTGATGCGCTTTCATATCTGCGTAAGGTGGCTGACAAGAACCAAGTTTTCACGTCAATGATCGGCATGGGCTATTACGGCACGCTTACACCAGCAGTCATCTTACGCAATGTATTGGAAAATCCGGGTTGGTACACGGCTTATACGCCGTATCAAGCCGAAGTCAGCCAAGGCCGCTTGGAGGCACTTCTCAATTATCAGCAAATGGTCGTAGATATGACAGGCATGGAAATCGCCAATGCGTCGTTGCTGGATGAAGCAACGGCGGCGGCGGAAGCCATGGTGATGGCCAAGCGTGTGGCGAAGTCCTCCGCTTCAGTCTTCTTTGTTGATGCTGACACGCATCCTCAAACCATCGCCGTGCTGCAAACCAGAGCGCGTGGATTTGGGATTGAAATTGAAATCGGTGATCCGCTGGCCGATCTGAAACCCGCAAAAGTCTTTGCCGCCCTCATGTCTTATCCCGGTTCTTCAGGGCAACTTCGTGATTTCACGTCCGCGATTGCTGATCTGCATGGTGCTGGCGCTTTGGCGATTGTCGCTTCGGATTTATTAGCTCTCGCCTTGATTAAATCTCCGGGCGAAATGGGCGCTGATATTGCTTTGGGTTCTGCCCAGCGATTTGGTGTGCCCATGGGTTATGGCGGCCCACATGCTGCATTCTTTGCAACAAAGGATGAATATAAGCGCGTAATGCCGGGCCGTTTAATTGGTGTATCAGTCGATGCCAAGGGTAACCGCGCCTTACGCATGGCGCTGCAAACCCGTGAACAACATATCAGGCGCGATAAAGCCACCAGCAATATTTGCACGGCGCAGGTTTTGCTTTCAGTGATGGCCGCGATGTACGCCACTTATCATGGGCCAGAAGGTGTTCGGGCGATTGCGCAACATGCGCATAATTGTGCGGCACAATTTGCATCGGTGGCGAAAGCTGCTGGGTTTTCAATTGTGAACGAAAGTTTCTTTGACACAGTTACAGTTCGTACAACTGGAGAAGCTAAGAAGGTTTTCGCGGCGGCTAAAAAGTTGCGCATCAATTTACGATTGGTTGATGCTGATCATGTTGCAGTATCGTTTGATGAAAGCACACGCGATGATGATTTAATCCGTGTGCTGAGTATTTTTGGTGCGAAAATTGGTGCCGGAACTTCGGGCATCCCGAATGAACTTCGTCGCAAGTCGATGTTTCTCACGCATCCAGTTTTCAGCTGCTATCACTCTGAAACAGAAATGATGCGTTACTTGCGCCGCCTGCAATCAAAGGATTTGGCGCTTGATCAAGCCATGTTCGCTCTTGGTTCATGCACAATGAAATTAAATGCGGCCAGTGAAATGATCCCCGTCACATGGCGGAACTTTGGACACATGCACCCGTTCGCTCCTGTTGAGCAGGCAAAGGGCTATGCCGAATTGTTTAACGACCTTGAAAAAATGTTGT
>JAYVPZ010000389.1:0-4703 GCA_043757105.1 Aestuariivirga sp.
TAGGATCCTCCCATTTCCAAAATCACAACTGGTGCAACTTGGCGTGAGTTTATTCACTTAACTTGCAGCTAATAAGGGGATGAGCGCTCGCCCCACTGCCAGCAATGCTCATCCCTCTTTTTTATCCAATGACCGCCTTTATGCCATCAATCATAAACTGCACGGCGAGTGCCGCAAGAATGATGCCGAGCAAGCGCGAAATCACAGCACGCCCTGTGATGCCCATGGTTTTGGAAATTTGTTCGGCCAATAAAAAGCTTATGTAGCAGGCAAACATCACGCAAGCCGCCACCGCAAATAATGCCAGCAGATGGGGCACGGAACCCTCAGTTCGACCCGCCAACAAAATCATCGCTGTAATAGCGCCGGGCCCAGCCATCAAAGGAATGGCCAATGGAAACGCTGCGATGTTTTTAACATGGTCAATATCAACGGCAGTCTTGGCCGTCTCTTGCAGGCGTGAGGCCCTGCGGTCAAAAACCATTTCAGCAGCAGCAGATAAAAGCAATAATCCACCCGCGATGCGAAACGCTGAAAGTGAAATGCCGAGCAAGTCTAAAAGCTTTGCACCGCCCAAACCCGCTGCAACAAGAATGCAAAACGCAATAAAACTACCCCGAAGCGCAACCTCGCGTCGGTCTTTCACTGAAAGCCCTGTGGTGAGACCGAGGAATATCGCGCTTAGAAAAATGGGATCGGCCACGACGAGGAGTGTGGCGAGGGCTGAGGTAATAAAATCTTGCATTTTTGCAGCTTAGCACAAAGCTATAGATTTACAGCAATTCGCTTTATCGTCTGGATTGTATTTTCCAAGGCCTGCAAGAAACGCGACCTGTCGGCTGGTGTGAACACGGGATTGGAGCCTTTGATATCTCCGGTCTCGCGGAGTTGCGACATCAAATTCCGCATTGCCAGAGCCATGCCAACTGAATCTTCGGTGAAAACTTTACCATTGTGATTGATCACATGCGCCCCTTTCTTGTGGGCCCGTGCGGCCAATGGCACATCAGCGGTGATGACAATATCTTGCGGCACGATCTGTTCAACGATCCAATCATCTGCCTCGTCAGCCTTTCCCCCAACAACACTGCGCTTCACTTTTTCACCAATCGGTAAGCGCATGTGAGAGTTTGAAACATAGGTGATCATCAGATCGTGACGCGCAGCCACTTTGGCCGCTTCGTCCTTTACAGGGCATGCGTCAGCATCGACATAGATTTGCATCAGTTCAACAGATCCGGCAACTCGCTTGTCCGCTTAGCAACAAACTCATTCAAGCCTTGGGCTATGCCCTCGTCCATATTCGGCTTTTCATAAGCCGCCAGCGCAGCCTTGGCTTTTTCGCGGCCGCGTGTGTCGTGATCTTTGGCCCCTTCGTCCGACCATTGCTCATAAGGATTAAAATCCATAATTGTAGGCATGAAGAAGGCTTTTTCGAAATGTTCTAACGTGTGCGCGGTTCCGAGGAAATGCCCAGCTGGCCCCACTTCGCGCACAGCAGACATGGCATCTTTGAAATCGTCAAACTTCAAACCGCCCGCATATTTATACCAAGCGCCCAATTGCTCACAGTCGGTCATGAATTTGGAATAGCCACAGGCCAGCCCCGCTTCCAACCAACCCGCCACATGCCAAATGTAATTTGCACCCGACAAGATTGCAGCATGCATCAGCATGTTTGACTCGTAACCCGCCTGCGCATCATTGAGTTTGGAGCCCACATGAAAGCCTGATGTGCGCCATGGCAATTTATATTTCTGCGCCAACTGCCCCATCACAAACATCATTTGCGCGGCCTCTGGCGTTCCGCCCATGGGGGCTCCAGTTTTCATATCCACAGTCACCATAAACTGTCCGTAAATTTGGGGTGAACCAGCGCGGATCAATTGCGTGAACGCAACACCAGCCAGCGCTTCGGCGTTGACTTGCGCCACAGCGCCAATTGATGATGCAGAAGTGGAAGCCCCACACAAAGCGAAGGGCGCTAATATCAATGGCTGATTATGTGACGCATAAACCCGCATTGCGTCCAGCATGGTGTTGTCCCAGACCAATGGCGAATTGCAATTGGTGATCGAAACCACAACGGGATTATCTTTTACAAATTCGTTGCCAAACACAATGCCTGCCATCTTCATTGTGTCATCGGCGCGTTCCTTAGAAGTGACAATGCCCATAAACGGTTTGTCGGAATGGGTGAGGGCCGATTGGATGATGTGTAAATGCCGCTTGGGAACTGGAATTTCCATGGGCTCGCAAATGATCGAGCTGGAGGAATGGAGCTGTGGTGCCATGTAGGCCAGCTTGTGAAAATTCTGCAAATCCTCAAGCGAGCCATAACGTCGCTTGCCCTCAAGATCGCGCACATAGGGCGCACCATACATCGGCACAAACACGGTGTTCTTGCCGCCGACTTTAACAGTGCGCTCTGGGTTGCGAGCGTGGAGTGTGAATTCGGATGGCACCAAAGCAATCAGCGACATCAACAATTCAGGCGCAATGCGCACGCGAGTGCCCTGCACATCAGCACCCGCTTTTTTCCAGCGGTCAATGGCATCATCATCGCGGAATTCACAACCGATTTCTGATAAGATTTTCAGTGACTCTTGGTGGATCAACTCCACCGCATCAGCTGGCAGCAATTCATAAGTTGGAATTTCGCGCACCAAGGTTGGAAATGAAATCATGGGTGCCGAGCGCAAAACCCGCCGCCCCTCGCGCCCGCCCGCGCGGCGATTGTGAACTGTGTCAACCATGCTTTATCTTATCATCGGATTTGAAACTGTGAAGCGATGGTTCATGTTGCAATGCACACTAGACTCACGCATCGAGGTTGACCATTTGCCACAAAGCGGCCACAATGTGGTTAAGGGGAAGTTAAGGCGATTGGGGATCGCCTTTGCGACACAATCTTCAACACATCGTTCCGCCCTTGAACATAAATGGAGTGCCACATGGCAGACAATAAAAATATGAGTGAGGACGAAAAAGTCCTTCACGGAATGGGCTATGCGCAGGAATTATCCCGCCGCATGGGTGCCTTCCAAAGCTTTGCAATTTCATTTTCGATCATCTGCATTATCTCGGGCGGCCTCGCGTCATTCCCGATTGCCATGTCAACCGTTGGGCCTTGGATGGCCACTATTGGTTGGATCTTGGGCGGCATTTTCGCATTAATTGTTGCAGCTTCAATGGGCCAAATTGCATCGGCCTATCCAACTGCTGGTGGCCTCTATCATTGGTCGTCAATTCTGGGCGGCAGGTTCTGGGGCTGGCTTACAGCGTGGACAAACCTTTTGGGTCTGCTGTTTGTTATTCCAGCCGTGAACGTTATTCTCTATACGTTTATCCGCGATCTATTTTTCTCAGGCATCTTGGGTTGGGACGTTTCAACCTGGACAAACACGACAATGTTTACGTGGGTTGCTGTAATCACAGCGGCACAATGCTTGTTGAACCATTTCGGCATTAAACTAACCACAATGCTAACTGATATTTCGGGCTATTTAATTTTAGCGATCACGTTGTTGCTGGTTATTCTGCTGTTCAGCAAAGTTCAAAGTTTTGATCTCGGCAAAGCGTTCTCATTTGTAAATACCACAGGCGAACCAGGCGGAAGCCTTGCTCCGGCCTCTGGTACAATTCTGGCTATATTGATGGGCATGCTCTATCCGCTGTTCACCATCACTGGCTTTGACGCTTCCGCTCACGTTTCAGAAGAAACCAGAGATGCTCAAAACACTGTGCACAAAGGTATGTTGACTTCGGTGTTCTGGTCATTGGTGTTTGGATTTATCCTCGCACTCGGTATGGTTATGGCGTTGCCTGCGGTTTATACGGCCTTGGCAGCCGATCCAAAGCAAACAGCACTTTCAGCTGAAGTCATGGCAAAACTTGCAGCTATTCCGGGCGGCCCTTCTCCGGCAGATATGGCCGTTTTAGGTTGGAGTTCATTCTCGGTGTTGTTCAACACTTTGATTGCTCCAAGCTTCCTCGGTAAAATCTGTGCAATTGGCATTATCATAGCTAATTTCTTTTGCGCACTTTCTGCTATTACTTCAACATCACGCATGATCTATGCCTTCGCGCGTGACGGCGGCCTGCCTAAAATGTTGGCTGACGTGAATGCCAAATATCGCACACCTGTTGCGGCCATTTGGTTCACTGGAATCGTAACCTTCATCTTGGTTGTGATCACAACACCACTCAACGCCTTTGCAGCCCTTTCAACAGGCTGTGCCATGTATCTTTATATGTCATATGGCATGCCAGTGCTTTCTGGTTTGCTGGCTGAAGGAAAGACATGGACAACATTCGGCAAATTCCGCCTCGGTGGCCTTTCCAAATTGTTTGCTGTGATCGTTGTCTTGGGCGTCATCGGCATCATCATCGG
This sequence comes from Aestuariivirga sp., assembly GCA_043757105.1. Taxonomy (GTDB): domain Bacteria; phylum Pseudomonadota; class Alphaproteobacteria; order Rhizobiales; family Aestuariivirgaceae; genus Aestuariivirga. The sequence goes on from JAYVPZ010000389.1 coordinate 4,394, forward strand.
CGGCCATGCTTTCGTGCCGTCAGTTGGTGATTTCGGCGCGGCAGGCTTCGTGCCAGGTCTCGTTTACTACACGATTGGTTTCTATGCGATCCTGACAGTGTTGTGGTTTGCCGTCATTGGCAAAACCTTCAAAGGCCCACCAATGGGTGCTGAAATTGCCAAGCGTCAGGCTGCTATTGCAGCACAAGAAAAAGCGCTGGCTGGTAAGTAATCAACCACTTACAAAATTAGAGGGCGGCCTTTTGGTCGCCCTTTTTTTTGTGTCATAATGCATGATGCGCAAAAGTTGCAGACTTTTGCGAAGCAATCA
>JAYVPZ010000390.1:0-4666 GCA_043757105.1 Aestuariivirga sp.
GAGCCTTCGCCAAACTCACTGTTTATTGATGGCCGTCAAATGGGTGTGAAGCGCAGCAGGGAAGATCGTAAGCTGATGCAGTTTGTGTTTCAGGATCCATATGGTTCACTACATCCCCGTCAAACGGTTGATGACATTTTACGTGAACCGCTGGTCATTCAGAGCATCAACGAACCCGACGAAAAAATCGCTAAGGCGCTTGCAGAAGTTGGGTTGTTGCCGCTGCATCGTTATCGTTATCCCCATCAATTGTCCGGCGGACAAAGGCAGCGTGTAGCGATTGCGCGGGCCTTGATTTTGAAACCGCGCATCTTGTTGTTAGATGAGCCAACATCAGCGCTCGATGTTTCAATCCAAGCAGAAATTCTAAATCTCATTTCACGTTTGCGCCAATCCTACAAATTAACAAGCATTCTGGTCAGTCATGATCTAGGTGTCGTGGCGCATCTTTGCAGCCGCATAGCTGTAATGAGACAGGGAAAGATTGGCGAAATATTAAGCGTCGATGCCTTACGGAGCGGGGCCACGACAGAAAAATACACTGCAGAACTTCTAGTCGCCAGTGTGGGCTACAGCCGAAGCAAATAGAGGCTTGCTTGTTTTTAAAAAAGCGACTGATATGTGGTGATGAATTCTATCAGGCTATGTTGCCCGACAATTCTATAATTTCAAAATAGGGAGACTATCGATGTTGAAGACATTTAAATATGCACTTCTCGCAAGCGCAATTTTTGCGCTGTCGCCACAAGCCTACGCTGAAACACCAGCAGACACATTGGTCATTGCCAAGACCATCGACGATATTATTTCCCTCGATCCCGCCCAAGCCTATGAGTTCATGGGCATTGAAGTCATCGCCAACACTTATGACCGCATCATGCGCTTTGAACCAGCCGATATTAACACGCTGGTTCCCGGCATGGCTGAAAGCTACACGACCAGCGAAGACGGCAAGACCTTCACATTCAAAATGCGCGGCGGCCAAAAATTTGCATCTGGTAATGCAGTCACTGCCGCTGACGCTGTATTCTCGCTGCAACGCGTTGTGAAACTCGACAAGACACCCGCCTTCCTCGTCGGGCAGTTGGGTTGGACCAAGGACAATGTCGATGCCATGGTCAAGATGGTCGATGACAGCACTTTCACCATTACCATTGGCGAAGACTTCTCGCCATCGCTTGTGCTTGCTTTGCTCTCTTCCGTTGTGGGCTCGGTTGTGGATAAAAAAGTTGCGATGGAACATGAAGCCGCTGGCGACATGGGCAATGAATGGTTGAAATCCAATTCAGCTGGTTCGGGCGCTTATGTTCTGAAATCCTGGAAGGCCAGCGAAAGCGTGACACTTGAAGCCAATCCAAATTATCGTGGTGGCATGGCAGCGTTGAAGCGCGTTGTCATCAAGCATATTGCAGAGCCTGCAGCACAGCGTCTGCTGATCGAAAAAGGCGACGTTGATATCGCCCGCGACTTGCAGCCCGACCAGATTGCCGGCGTTGCAGGCAACAAGGATATTGCTATCACCACCATTCCGCAAGCAGCTCTCTATTACGTTGCGATGAATATGAAGACAGCGGAATTCCAAAATCCAAAAGTGCGCAAAGCCATGCACCACCTCATTGACTATGAAGGCATGGCCAATTCATTTTTGAAAGGCAAAGTAAAAATCCATCAATCCTTCTGGCCATCAGGTTTCTGGGCTTCGCTGGACGACAATGAATATAACTATGATCCAGTAAAAGCCAAAGCCATGTTGGCTGAAGCTGGTGTCAAGGATGGTATTGAGTTCACGTTGGATACGCCAAACAAGGCGCCGTTCAACACCATAGCTCAAGCCGTGCAAGACAGCATGGCCAAGGGTGGTGTAAAGGTGACCTTGGTTCCAGCAGAAGAAAAAGCCGTTCTGACCAAATATCGTGCTCGCGGCCACCAGATGTTGATTGAAAACTGGGGCCCAGACTTTATGGATCCCCACACCAACGCCGACACCTTTGCCCGCAACACCGATAATTCTGATGCGCCAAAGTCAAAGCCTTTGGCATGGCGGAACTCTTGGGACATTCCTGAGCTTTCAAAGCGCACAGACATGGCTGTTCGTGAACGTGATGCTGATAAGCGTAAGCAAATGTATTTGGATTTGCAAAAAGACGTGATGGATCAAGGCCCCATCATGATCATGTTCCAAGATGCAGTGCAGCTTGCAACACGCGCCAACATCAAGGGCTATGTGATGGGATCAAGCTCTGACGTGGTTTATTATAATTTGACAACGAAGTAATCTTTTGGCCCGGCGATAAAAGCCGGGCCAATTTCTTTAATCTAGTTTAACGCGGATTGTTCTGAACTTGACTTTCCGTACATCCTTCACGCAAACTTGCAGTATGATAAGTTCTGATAATCCAAATCGATGGCGGCGTTACGCGGACTGGGACGAGCGACCCCTGCGCTTGGATAAATTTGCCAAGGAAGATGCTGCCAACGGTTTTTCCGCTTTTTCCAGCCCAGCCGACCCTAAACCTGGGGTCAAAATTAACGCAGGCTCAATCGTCAGCATGGACGGCGTGTTGGCGCATAATTTCGATATGATCGATGAGTTTATCGCGCGTCACCATATTGATCCGGCAATGGCCGAAGAAGCCATGGCGATGGATTCAGCGCAGGTGGCCCGCATGTTGGTGGACATGAATGTGCCACGCGAAATTTTAGTGCGCTTGGCACATGGCATGACACCCGCAAAACTGGCTGATGTTGTTTCGCGGCTCAATGCGTTGGAGATCGCTTTTGCTTATTCAAAAATGCGCGCCCGCAAAACGCCGGGCAATCAAGCCCACGTCACCAATGCAAAGGATGATCCTTTGCAACTGGCTGCTGATGCTGCAACAGCCGTGGCCTTTGGTTTTGATGAAATTGAAACCACCATGCGGGTGTCGCGCAATGCGTGGTCAAATGCCGTAGCCTGCGCCGTGGGCTCTGCAGTCGGCCGCTGGGGCACGCTTTTTCAGTGTTCGAGCGAGGAAGCCGAAGAACTCCGCATCGGCATGGCAGGTTTCACATCCTATGCCGAAACGGTTTCAGTATATGGCACCGAGAAAACGTTTATCGATGGTGATGATACGCCGTGGTCAAAAGCCTTTCTTGCTGCGGCTTATGCGTCACGTGGCATTAAAATGCGCTGCACCTCTGGTGCTGGTTCAGAATTGCTGATGGGTTTTCACGAGTCGAAATCATTGCTCTATTTAGAGGCGCGGTGCCTGTGCTTGCAACGTGGCATGGGCGTGCAGGGAACTCAAAACGGTGGCATTGATGGAGCACCCCTCACCGCCACAATCCCCGGCGGCGTTCGTGAATTGATGGCGGAGAACTTGATTGCCGTGTGGCTCGATCTTGAATGCGCATCGGGAAATGATGCACGCTCAACTGAATCCGAAATTCGGGTGGGCGCAAAGATACTGCCTTATCTCATTGGGGGTTCCGATCTTATCTGCTCAGGCTTCGGCTCCATTCTTGCTTATGATAATTCATTCAACCCATCGCTGTTCAATGGCGAAGAGATGGAAGATTATCTTGTGTTGCAGCGGGATTTTGAAGCTGACGGCGGATTGACGCCGCTGCCCGAGTCAAAAGCACTTGATCTGCGCCAACGCGCAGTGGATTGCATAGCCGCGGTTTTTGAAGAATTGGATTTGAGCCAACCTACACAAGATATGAAACAGAGCGTGGTCATTGCATCTGGTTCAAATGAAACCAGAAGCTATATGCCGCGCGAAGTGGCGGGCATTAGCGAAGCAATTAAAGACCGTGGTATTACCGTTGTTGATGTCATCAAGGCGCTTGCAACGCGCGGCTTTAGGGAAGAAGCCGAAAACCTGCTGAATGTCGTCAAGCTGCGCGTGTCGGGCGATTATCTGCAAACCTCGGCCATGGTGCGAAATGGCAAAGTGGTCAGCGCCATCAACGATCCAAACACTTACCAAGGCCCTGGCACGGGATACCGCGTTTCCGAATCGCGCCGACTTGAAATCAATTCCATCCGCGATGTGCTTGACCAAGATGAAGTGCTGCGCTCCGAAGCCATGCATGAAAAGGAAGAGGCACGGCGCATTGGTTACCGTGTGATAGGTGAGGCGCACCCAAGTGAAGACAAGAATGAAATCGTGATCGGCATCAGCCCAGCTTTTGGTTTGAAACTTTTTCAGACCACTGCAAGCCACAGGCTTTCTGATGTTTTAAAATCCATGATTGAAGCTATCCAAAAACGCGGTTTGAAGGCGCGCATTGTGCGGTTTAATCACACGGCTGATACATCATTTCTGGGGTTGTCTGCTGCGCGTCTTTCAGGCTCCGGCATCGGCATTGGCATTCAAGCAAAAGGCACAGCGGTCATCCACCAGCGAGACCGCCTGCCACACAATAATCTCGAACTTTTCTCAAACGCACCCATCACCCAGTTAGAGCACTACAAAGGCTTCGGTGCCAATGCTGCGGCTTATGCGCTAGGTGAAATGCCTGAGCCTGTGCTTGTGCCCACGCGCGGTGAAGCCATGGGTTCCCGCTATCATGCCCGTGTTGCTCTGATTTACGCGATTGAAACCGGTTTGACAGCCGAAGGTGCAGCACCTGAAAACATCGAAGTGAAATTCAAACTATGAAACACAAACTGACCCTTGCA
>JAYVPZ010000391.1:0-4642 GCA_043757105.1 Aestuariivirga sp.
GCAGCCAAAATCAAAATTGACGCATTGATCAGCAGCGCAAAGCATAAGGCGAATGTTGAATCAAAAGTAGCAAAGCGCAGCGCTGATTTCTTTTCAGCGATGCTGTGACCATAGGCGCGCGTTTGCACAATGCCGGAATGTAAATAAAGATTATGCGGCATGACTGTTGCGCCAATAATGCCCAAAGCCAAATAGAGCATCGCTGGATCATGAAGCAGGTTTGTCGTCGGCGCGAAACCTCGGATCACCCCACCCCAATCTGGATCAACCAACGCAATCTGAACCGCAAAACAGGCGAAGATGACAAACAAAAGCGCGACCACGAATGCTTCAACCCAACGGAAGCCAAGACGCTGCAACAACAAAATAATAAAGACATCTAGCGCCGTAATGATCACACCGATCTCAAGCGGAATGCCAAACAGCAAATTAAGACCAATTGCGGTGCCAACAACTTCGGCCACATCCGTTGCGATAATCGCGATTTCGGCAAACAGCCATAATATGAGTGCGACAGGCTTCGGAAACGCATCGCGGCAGGCTTGTGCCAAATCTCGGCCAGATGCGATGGCGAGGCGTGCGCAAAGCGATTGCAAAATGATCGCCATGATATTTGAAAGCAGCGCCACAAACAAAAGCGCATAACCAAACTGTGCACCACCCGCAATTGCCGTAGCCCAATTGCCGGGGTCCATGTAACCGACCGACACCAAAAATCCGGGGCCAATGAAAGCTAGTGCACGCTTAAAGAGACCAGCATTTGCCGAAATAGGTATTGAGCGAAACACATCCATCAGCGAGGGCTCCCCCGCCGCATGCCGCCATTTGCCCGTAGATAAAAGATTGTCCATGCCAAATGTTTAGCATAGACTAAACTTTATGCAATAGGCTAAATTGCGTTTATGAAAGCCAAGCGCCTGCAATCTGCCAAACTCCGCTCAGTTGCGTTTAAACGCACAAGGGCAGATCATCAGGCCGAAATTTCTGAAGATTATGTCGAGTTGATCGCCGAGCTCATTGATGAAAAGGGCGAAGCGCGCGGCACTGATATTGCGCTCAGATTAGGTGTTGCAAACGCCACAGTTGTGAACACCCTTAAGCGTTTGCAAATCCAAGGCTTGGTGACGCAAGAACCTTACCGCGCCATTTTTCTATCAGCCGATGGCTGGAAAATGGCCGAGGATGGAAAACGCAAGCATGAGATTGTTGAGAAGTTTTTACTTGCAATCGGCGTTCCAGAAGCCACCGCGCGCATCGACAGCGAAGGCATTGAACATCATGTGAGCGCGGACACACTCAAAGCAATGGCGCGGTTTCTCATCAGAAAGCCGATCAACTAAACAGTCTTTTGCATCACCGCGATAAAAAACCCATCCACACCATGTTGGGCCGGAGTCAATAAAAGCGTATTGGCCGATCCATCCGCCGAAACCGGCGGCACACCGCCAACAGCATGCTTCCATTGCTCTGTGTACGGAATAATTTTAAAATTCTTGTTTCGCGCAAGAAATGCTTTGACCTGCGCTGTGTTTTCTTCTGATAGTACCGAGCACGTAATATAGATCAAACGCCCGCCTGCCTTAACCAGCGCTGCACCCTGCTCTAACACATCACGTTGATCTTTCTGGCGTTGTTCAAGTTGTTTGGGCTGTAACCGCCATTTGGCATCAGGCTTTCTGCGCCATGCGCCAGAGCCTGTGCAGGGCGCGTCAATCAACACACAATCAAAGCCACCCATCTCGCTAAGCTTGGCACCCTCATCAGCGGCAACAATTTCAATGTTCATCGCCCCCGAACGATTAACCCGCTCGAAAATTGGCCGCAGGCGATGTTTATCTTGGTCATGAGCCACAAGACGGCCCTTGCCCTTCATCATCGCAGCTAAAGCCAATGTCTTGCCGCCTGCACCAGCGCAGATATCAATCACAGTTTCACCGGGTTGAACACCTGATAAAAGTGCAGCCACCTGAGAGGCTGAATCCTGCACCTCAAACCAGCCCAAACCATGAGCGGGTTCAACTTCCACATTTACGTTGCGCGTATCAATGCCTGTGCTTTCAATTCGCACCGAAAAAGGCGAAAGCGGCCCTGCCACAGCATTATGTTTTGCAAATGCCTCAAGCAACTGTTCGCGGCTGGCCTTTAATGTGTTCACACGCATATCAATTGGAGCTCGCATCGAAAGCGCAGCGCCCTCTTCCGCAGCACGATCACCAAAGACGGCAACGAAGGACGGCTCCAACCATTCAGGATAATCACCCCGAATATGAGATGGCATGTCATCACGAAGTTCGCGCTCGAGCGCTGTCTTTTCCTTTGCGGTTAAGACCCCAGGGCCAAATTGCTCTGTACACAGAGTTTCAATGTCAGCAACACTCATATTCCAAACATCACGCAAGACGCCGAGTGCCAATGCACGAGGTCGCCCATCACCCATACGCGCCGATGCCGTATTGCGCCTGCGCAGCACATCATAAACAAGCGTGCCAATCGCATGACGATCAGTCGAACCAGCAAAGCGGTGCGCCTTGCCCCAATCTTTCAGCGCTTCCGACGAAGGGCGATGTTGTGTAAAAATATCAGTCAAAATTTCGATCGCCGCGGCAACCCGACCAGCAAGTCTCATAAATTATCCAATCACATAAAGTCGAAGAGCAAACCATGCCCACATTAATAATACAAAAGCAAACGAGGCCAGAAACGCCCGCATGCGCAGCGGTACATCATTTGAACCTGTGTGAATATAGCTGTGTAGAACCCGCGCCAACAGCACCAGCAAAGACAGCACAACGAAACCCCAATCAGCTTTATCCATCACTAAAATCAAGGCACAAACCGCATACCATAAATTAGGCACTTGGAATTGGTTGTCGAAATTATTGCCCCATTTGCGTACGTCGTCGGGCCAAATGGAACTATCATTGGCAATAGCCGAAAGCTTGGTCTTGCCGCTGAGCACCGCCGAAAAGCGCGACTTCAATGAACGGCTACCAACATACAAAGTAAGAAGCACATGGATAAACAGCGGCAATAGTATAAGTTTTTCGGGCGACATGATTACCCCATCCCTTGATAGTTCGGTGCTTCCCGCGTGATCATAACATCATGCGCGTGGCTTTCGCGAAGCCCTGCTCCAGTGATCCGCACAAACTGCACACGCGATTGCATATCAATAATGCTTTCAGCACCAACATAACCCATCGCTGCGCGAAGCCCACCCACGAGTTGATGAAGCACTGCACCGACCGCACCTTTATGAGGGACTTGTCCTTCAATGCCTTCAGGAACCAATTTCAATTTATCATTCACGTCCTGTTGGAAATAGCGATCCGCCGAACCCCGCGCCATTGCCCCCACCGAGCCCATGCCGCGATAAGATTTATAGCTGCGGCCATTATAGAGATAAACTTCGCCCGGACTTTCATCAGTGCCTGCAAGAAGCGAACCCATCATCACAACTGACGCACCAGCGGCCAGCGCCTTGGCCATGTCGCCCGAAAGCTTTACACCACCATCGGCGATAACTGGCACACCGGATTTAAAACCTTCCTCAGCACACTCAATGATCGCCGAAAACTGCGGAACCCCAACACCCGCCACAACCCGTGTGGTGCAAATCGAGCCGGGCCCTATACCAATCTTTACTGCATCAGCACCAGCACCGATCAGCGCTTTCACGGCCTCAGCAGTCGCCACATTGCCGCCAATAATTTGCACACGGTTGGAAATTTTCTTGATGCGCTCAACTTGATTGAGCACATGGATGGAATGGCCATGCGCGGTATCCACCACCAACACATCAACACCAGCATCAATCAACTGCTCAGCCCGCGCAAAGCCATTATCACCCGTGCCCGTGGCCGCTGCCACAAGCAAACGTTCATGAGAGTCTTTGGCGGCTAATGGATGATCAGCCGCTTTTTCCATGTCATTGACAGTGATCAAACCAACGCATTTAAAATCATCATCGACAACGATGAGCTTTTCAATGCGGTGCTTGTGAAGAAGTCTTTGCGCTTCAGTGCGCTCAACGCCGGCTTTCACAGTCACCAAATCTCGCGTCATCAATGCGCCCACTTTGGTGTTGAGGTCAGTCGAAAATCGCACATCGCGATTAGTGATAATTCCGCAGAGTTTTCCGAATTCATCAACAACTGGAATGCCTGAAATTTTATGGCGCTGTTTAATTGCCATCAAATCACCAATCGTGGCATCGGGCGCAATGGTGATTGGGTTCACCACCATACCGCTTTCAAAACGCTTTACTTGGCGCACATGGTCGGCCTGTTGTTCAGGATTCAAATTTTTGTGGATCACACCAAGCCCACCAGCCTGCGCCATGGCAATCGCCATCGGCGCTTCAGTCACAGTATCCATGGCTGCCGAGACGATAGGAATCGAAAGTGAAATCGCTTTGGTCAACTGGGTTTTGGTTGAAACATCAACCGGCAAAACTGACGAAGCACCCGGTTTCATAAGCACATCGTCAAAGGTCAAATATTCAGGAAATTCACGGGGCATAGGCCAACCTCATTGGAAACAGCAGGATTCGACTGGTTGACGGCTGCCCTTAACACCCGTGTGACGACTTGCGCAAGAGGATATGCTGCAAGCCAGCATTGCAATAGTACAGATAATCTCT
>JAYVPZ010000392.1:0-4589 GCA_043757105.1 Aestuariivirga sp.
GTGTTGAGCAAAAATCTGGCCAAGGGCACGAATGTGTTTATTGCCCTGATTGATCCGGCTGAAGTTGATGCGCAGATTAATGCTTGCGTTGCTTTGCGCGACGCTGGATTTGAGCCGATCCCGCATGTGCCAGCACGTTTTGTGCGCGACGAAGAAGATTTGAAATCACGCATCGGTGCGTTTGCTGACAAAGCGGGCGTGACAAACATTCTTTGTTTGGGCGGCGGCGCACCACAGCCCATTGGCAAATTTGATTCAGCAATTCAACTGATGGAAACAGGTGTGTTTGAGGCTAATGGTTTAAAACGGATCGGCGTTGCCGGTCACCCCGAGGGCAATCCAGACATTACTAAGGTTCACGGCGAGGCGGCATTGTTGGCGGCTTTGAAAACCAAGCAAGCTTGGTTGAAAGAAAAAAACATTTCAGGTTTTATCGCCACGCAGTTTTTGTTTGACGCCGGGCCTTTGGCACTTTGGGCTGGCCAATTGCGCGAAAATGGCATCGATCTGCCGCTGCATGTGGGTGTGCCGGGGCCTGCAACGATTAAGACTTTGGTGCGTTATGCGGCGATGTGCGGGGTTGGCAATTCCGCGCGGTTTATTCGCAAGCAAGCTTTAAATATTACGAAATTGCTCTCGGTTTCAGAGCCAACTGAGTTTGTGGATCAATTGGCTTTGCTGCATTTTGACAAACCGGAGCTTGGCATTGAAGGCCCGCATCTTTATCCATTTGGCGGGTTTGATAAGCTGTTTGATTGGTTGAACAGTCGCAAAAAATAAACCGACCGGATGTTTCCGGTCGGCTATTTTACAAAAATTCACAGGTCAATTAGTAGCTTGAACCCATATCGTTATTTTTTTCAATCAAACGGGTCAATTCTTTTTGTGTCGAGAGACCCTTGTACTTCATCACCACCAAATTAGAAGCCGATGAACCGCTATTCAATACGGTAAACATGCCGAGTGAGTCTTGATAGCCGCGGCCATCGCGATTGTCGTTTGCAAACGCGGTTGTTGATAATGCGGCCAAAGCCAAAAGTGTAATTGCGATCTTGCTCATAATGTATCTCCATTTAAGTTTCTATTGTTTAACTTCGAAATCAAAGACAGATTGTTTTGTCTGTTCGTCGATGTCTTGTTAACGCAGAGATGAGGAGATTGGTTGGCTAGTTCAGCCCACAATGCCGTGAAGATCGATCACAAAAATTTGTCAGAACCGATATTAGATATCCAATTAGCCAACACGTGTTTAATCAAACTTTAGTAAAAAGTCTCACTTCGCTGCCTTTGCGCGCTGCTTTCACCAAAAATTCCCACGCATAATCGGCATATGAACGGAACACATAAATATCGATCATGTTCTGCTCAACCACATGCAGCAGTGCGGCGATTTCGGCAAAGCGCATGCGGCGCACGGTTCCGGGTTTGTAGTCGTCGCTGATCAGATCAAGCGTTGAGCCCTTCATCAATGTTTCGCGAACACCTTCGCCTTCGAGGCGAATGATGGCGCGCATGTCCGAGACATCAACGGCGAGAGAATGGATGTCGCCAAGTGCTTTGCGCAAATCAATGAGCAGTGCGTTAACCCGGGCGCGGCCGGTGAGAACCAACCATTGATCGGTGGAGAGCCATAGAACTTGCACATCGCCAAAAGTGGACGAAGTGCGTGGGGCTTTGGGAAGATCAACGCCAAGTGTTGTTTTTGCAGCAGACATAAATTTTTTGTCAGCGGTGCTGCCGCGCAAATCAATCATGCCACGCTCGGATATTTCGCGGATCGATATGCTGGTGTTATCTGGCGCACTGCGATGAGCGAGCGCACTCTCAAAATGAAGATCAGCCATTGATGCGCGCTCCTTCCTTGTCGTAAAACACGGTGCCTGTGATGGTGGCTTTCATCACCTTGCCGCCTTCAAGCGGGAACGACAAAACTTCGCCCATCCGGTCGCGGCCATTTTCAATCAGTGCCATGGCGATTGAGCGACCGAGCGTTGGTGACATATAAGTGGAAGTCACTTGACCGATCATTTCCATGGGCGGCTTATCTTTCAACACGCGCACCGCATAAGCGCCATCTGGCAGCACATCATTTGGCTCTTCGGTGAGAAGACCCACAAGCTGCTTGCGGTTTGGCCCTTTGAGGAAGGATTGTTCAAGCGAGCGCTTGCCGATGAAATCAGCTTTCTTCTTCGAAACCATGCCGTCCATGCCCACATCAATAGGTGTGGTGGTGCCGTCTGTTTCATCGCCAATAACAATATAACCCTTTTCAGCACGAAGCACATGCAGCGCCTCAGTGCCATAAGCGTAGAGGCCAAATTCCTCGCCTGCTTCCATGATTGCATTCCATAAGCCTTGGCCGAAATTGGCAGGTGTGGCCACTTCATAGGAAAGCTCACCAGAGAAACTGATCCGGTAAAGGCGTATGGGATAGCCAGCGATATGGCCTTCCTTGAAAGACATATGGGGCAGGGCTTCATTTGATATATCAAAATCAGGATCAAGCTTTGCCAGCACTTCGCGGGCTTTCGGGCCAGCCACGGCAAATTGTGCCCATTGTTCAGTGACCGGAGTAACGAACACCTTATATTGCGTCCACTCTGTTTGCAGCCATTCTTCAAGCCAGGCTGCAATACGGTCAGCACCGCCTGATGTGGTGTGCATCAAGAAATGATCTTCAGAGAGACGCACTGTAACGCCATCATCCGTCAGGAAGCCCAACTCATTCATCATGAGACCGTAACGACAACGACCCACTTTGAGAGTGGAGAAGGTGTTGGTGTACATGCGGTCAAGAAATTCCGCAGCATCAGGGCCTTTGACTTCAATCTTGCCAAGGGTTGACGCATCGAGCATCCCCACTTTGTTCCGTACACAGAGGATTTCTCTGGTAATTGAAGCATGCTTGTCTTCGCCCACTTGTGAGTATGTGTAGGCGCGGCGCCATTGGCCGACGGGTTCAAATGTTGCGCCATGCGACTTATGCCAATTGAATATTGGTGTGCGGCGGATGGGCAGGAACAATTCGCTCGTGTGTGCACCAGCAATCGAACCAAAAGAATAAGGTGTGTAGGGCGGGCGGAATGTGGTGATGCCGATTTCTGGAATGGTTTTGCCAGTGGCTTCGGACAATACACCCAAACCATTAAGGTTTGAGGTTTTGCCTTGGTCAGTCGCCATGCCAAATGTGGTGTAGCGCTTGGTGTGTTCAACGCTTTCATAACCTTCGCGTTGGGCAAGTTCTAAATCAGCCGCCGTCACATCATTCTGGAAATCGATGAAATGCTTGTTGCCTTCATTATAAAGACCCGTTGCAGGCGCAAACCACATGGATTCCAAAGCGCCACGATTTGGTTCTTCGATTTTCAACTTTGGAGCTTTTACCGGCTTTGCTTTTTTCAGAGCTGATTTCGCAGCGGCTTCGCCAGCATTATGTGCTTCAACAATCGTGTCATTCACATTCATCGTGCCATTGGCTGCGCCAACAGCTGAGATGGCATCGGTGTGCGATAATGGACGGAAGCTTTGCAGACCGTCATCAAATTGAATCTTGCCACCATTGTGACACCACAAATGAAGTGCGGGGTTCCAGCCGCCAGACATGGCGATGAAATCACACTCTACGCGCTTTTCCGTAATCACGCGGCCTTGGCCTTTACGGTAGGCGGCAATCTTAACTGCTTTAACTTCCAGCGTGCCTTCAACGGCGGAGATTACCGAACCGAGCGATACGTCTATGCCGTCTGCAATTGCGCGTTTGACAAGATCACCATCGGAGCGCGAACGCGAGTCAACAACACGCACATTGATGCCCGCTTTCTTGAGCGCGAAGGCTGTGAGATAAGCATCGTCATTATTTGTAAATACGATGCCTGTGTTGCCCGGTGTCACACCGTAACGGCCAATCATGCCACGCGCGGCTGAGGCCAGCATGATGTTGGGGCGATCATTATTAGCAAATGCGATGGGGCGTTCGAGTGCGCCAGTGGCAACGATCACATGATGCGCGCGGATTTTCCAGAGGCGGTGCTTAGGTGCACCAGACGCAAGAAGAGCGGGGTCATGATCACCCACACGCTCAAACGCCATCAAATAGTTTTGATGAAAATGGCCAACGACTGTGGTGCGGGGCAGCACATGAACATTTGGCATGTCGCTCAAACGCTCAGCGGCAGCCTTGGCATAATCTTCAACACATGCGCCATCAATCATGCCAGCGGTGAAATCAGCAATGCCACCCAGAACGGGGTTTTCATCGCACAGCAAAACCTTTGCGCCAGCGGTTGCTGCTGCTTCTGCCGCAGCTAAGCCTGCAATACCTGCGCCGATAACGATGACATCTGCGTGGATGTGCATATGCTCGTAGCTATCAGTATCGCGGCCCTCGGGGGCTTTACCTAAGCCAGCAGCCTTGCGGATGAACGGCTCATACACATGCTTCCAGAATGAACGCGGCCACATGAAAGTTTTATAATAAAAACCACCGGGCAAAAAGCGCGAGAATTTTGAATTGATTGCGCCAATATCATATTTGAGTGATGGCCAGCGGTTTTGACTTGTCGCAGTCAGGCCTTCAAAAATCTCAATCT
>JAYVPZ010000393.1:0-4555 GCA_043757105.1 Aestuariivirga sp.
GGCACGGGTTGCAAATCAACCATGGACAGGTTGCAACGTTTTGCAAAGTCACCTGCTTCATCCAAAACGTAAGCGATACCGCCAGACATGCCAGCAGCAAAGTTGCGCCCGGTTTCACCGATTACTAGTACACAACCGCCTGTCATATATTCGCAGCCATGATCGCCCACGCCTTCGACAACGGCCACAGCGCCGGAGTTGCGCACGGCAAAGCGCTCGCCCGCAACACCACGGAAATAAGCTTCACCAGTGATTGCACCATAAAGCACCGTGTTGCCGATGATCGACGAGGTTTCAGGCTTGAAGCCCACATTGGCTTGCGGCTTGATGATGATCTTGCCACCAGACAGGCCCTTGCCCACATAGTCATTGCCTTCACCCGTCAGATCAAGCGTCATGCCGCGCGCGGCCCAAGCACCAAAGCTTTGACCAGCCACACCGTTGAGCTTCACATAGATCGTGTCTTCAGGCAGCCCGTCATGGCCGTAAGATTTAGCCACAGCACCACCGAGCATCGCACCAGCCGTGCGGTCTGAGTTGCGAATTTTGGTTTCAATGACCACAGCTTTACCCTCAAGCAAAGCGGGCGCTGCCTTATCGATCAGCATACGGTCAAGCACATGATCAATGCCGTGATCTTGATGACCCGTCTTGCGAATAGCCACAGGACCGTTAACATCAGCTTTGGCAAACAGCTTGGTGAAATCTAAGCCCTTGGCTTTAAAATGGGTGATTGCCTTCTTCGTATCCAGCCAATCGGTTTCGCCCGTGAGTTCTTCAAATTTATGAATGCCCATATGTGCCATCAACTCGCGCAGCTCATTGGCCACGAAGAAGAAATAGTTGATCACATGCTCGGGCTGGCCCTTGAAGCGCTTCCTGAGTTCAGGGTCTTGCGTGGCCACGCCAACAGGGCACGTGTTCAAGTGACACTTGCGCATCATGATGCAGCCTGCAGCGATGAGTGGCGCTGTGGCAAAACCAATTTCATCTGCACCAAGCAACGCTGCAATCAACACATCGCGGCCAGTGCGAATGCCACCATCGGCTTGCACTGCAATGCGACTGCGCAGATCATTGGCCACTAAAGTCTGCTGCGTTTCGGCCAGTCCAATTTCCCACGGGGAACCAGCATGCTTGATTGATGTTAAGGGCGATGCGCCTGTGCCGCCTTCATAACCCGAAATAGTCACATGATCAGCATGGGCCTTCGAAACACCAGCAGCCACTGTGCCCACGCCAACTTCCGACACAAGTTTCACTGAAACGAGTGCAGCAGGATTGACGTTTTTCAAGTCGAATATCAGTTGAGCCAAATCTTCGATTGAATAAATATCGTGGTGCGGTGGAGGTGAGATGAGGCCAACACCCTGTGTTGAGTGGCGCACCTTGGCAATCGTTGCATCGACTTTATGGCCGGGCAATTGCCCGCCTTCACCGGGCTTTGCACCTTGGGCGATTTTGATTTGCATCATGTCAGAGTTGACGAGATATTCTGTAGTAACACCAAAGCGACCGGAGGCCACTTGCTTGATGGCCGAACGCATTGAATCACCATTTGGCATGGTGACATAGCGATCAGATTCCTCGCCACCTTCGCCCGTGTTTGACTTGCCGCCAATACGGTTCATAGCGATGGCCAAAGTTGTGTGCGCTTCGCGGCTGATTGAGCCATAAGACATGGCACCCGTCGAGAAGCGCTTTACAATATCAACTGCTGGCTCAACGTCTTCAATTGAAATCGCAACCTTGCCCATTTCCTCTGACGACTTGATACGGAACAAACCGCGCAAAGTTTTTAAACGCTCCGACTGGTCGTTGATGAGCCGCGCAAATTCACGATACTTATCTTGGGAGTTTCCACGCACCGCATGCTGCAAATTTGAAACGGTTTCAGATGTCCACACATGCGCTTCGCCGCGCATACGTTGGGCATATTCACCGCCCACTTCAAGTGTTGTCGAAAGAACTGGGTTCAAACCAAACGCATCTTCATGGCGGCGGAAAGACTCTTCCGCCACTTCAGCGAGGCCCACACCTTCGATTTGTGTAGCGGTGCCCGTGAAATATTTCTTCACAAATTCGGTTGATAGACCAATCGCATCAAAAATCTGCGCACCACAATAAGATTGATAAGTGCTGATGCCCATCTTGGACATGACCTTCAGAATGCCCTTATCCACGGCCTTGATATAACGCTTCACGGCTTCATAGGCGCTCACTTGCTCATCAAGCTGCGGCAGCAAAGCTTCCAATGTTTCAAAAGCCAAATAGGGGTTAATAGCTTCCGCACCATAGCCAGCCAGCACACAGAACTGATGAACTTCGCGCGGCTCACCTGACTCGACTACGAGGCCGACAGAAGTGCGCAGACCTTTGCGGATCAAATGGTGATGCGTGGCCGATGTGGCCAACAACGCTGAAATAGGTGCGCGTTCGGCAGACACAGCACGATCCGACAGAATGATAATGTTATAGCCATCATTCACCGCGCGTTCGGCTTGCATACACACAGTATCAACCGCCGCTGCCATATATTCGGGGCCATTGGCAACATCATAAGTGATGTCGATGGTTACCGTGCGGAATGGGTTTTCGCGCACTGTACCAATGTTACGAATACGTTCCAGTTCCTCATTGGTGAGGATCGGTTGCGCCACTTCCAGACGCATGTGCTTTGACGTGCCCTTCAAGTCGAGCAAGTTTGGGCGCGGGCCGATGAACGACACGAGACTCATGACCAATTCTTCGCGGATCGGATCAATCGGCGGGTTGGTGACTTGCGCAAAGTTTTGCTTGAAATAAGTATCGAGCATTTTATTGCGATCAGACAGCACCGACACTGGCGCATCATTGCCCATTGATCCTGTGGCTTCTTGACCTGTTGTGGCCATGGGGGCCATCAAGACTTTTAAATCTTCTTGGGTATAACCAAAGGCCTGTTGGCGGTCGAGCAAAGGCACCGCAATTTTTGGCCGCGCCGTTTTTGCTTTCGGCATATCGCGCAACACAACTTGAGTTTTCTTCAACCAGTCTTTGTAAGGATGGGCTGAGGCCAGATCCTTCTTCAAATCATCATCTGAAATAATTTTCTTCTTGTCCAGATCAATGAGCAGCATCTTGCCGGGTTGCAACCGCCACTTTTGGATGATTTTGGATTCGTCAAAATCCAAGCAACCCATTTCAGATGCTAACATCACGTGGCCATCATCAGTCACAAGATAACGCGATGGACGAAGACCGTTGCGGTCAAGCGTGGCGCCGATCACTTTGCCATCGGTAAACACCATGGCGGCTGGGCCATCCCATGGCTCCATCATAGCAGCATGGTGCTCGTAAAACGCGCGGCGATCATCATCCATCAAAGGATTGCCGGCCCAAGCTTCAGGGATCAACATCATCATCGCATGGGGCAATGAATAACCACCCATGTACAAAAATTCGAGTGCGTTATCAAAACACGCTGTGTCGGATTGACCTTCGTATGAAATTGGCCAGAGCTTGGATAAATCTCCACCCAATACATCAGACTTCATGTTGGCTTGACGCGCGGCCATCCAATTGAAGTTGCCGCGCACGGTGTTGATTTCGCCATTGTGACAGACGAAACGATATGGATGCGCCAGCGGCCACGATGGGAACGTGTTAGTTGAGAACCTTTGATGCACCAAAGCGAATGCAGAAACGACACGGTCATCTTGCAAATCCGTGTAGTAAGACGAAACATCTTTGCCCAACACGAGGCCCTTGTAAACTACAGTGCGGCAAGAAACTGAGACGGGATAATAGGTTCTAGCCTTTGTTCCCAGCACTTCCAAAATACGATTAGAAACAACTTTGCGGCAGACAAAAAGCTTACGCTCAAAATGTGCTTCATCACGAATGGTAGGGCCACGGCCGATAAACACTTGGCGGTGCATCGGTTCAGTGTCTTTCACTGAATAGCCAAGCACTGATGAATTGACCGGCACATCGCGCCAACCCAAAACTTTCAAGCCTTCTTCACGCGCCGTTTCCCACCAGATGCGCTCAATGTCTTGGCGGTAAAGCGGCTCGCGCGGCATAAACAAAAAGCCCACGCCATATTGGCCTGCGACTGGCAACTCAAAGCCCAAACGCTTGGCGTCCGCAGCATAAAATTCATGCGGAATTTGGATCAAAATACCAGCACCATCGCCAGCCTTCGGGTCAGCACCTACAGCACCCCTGTGCTCAAGGTTTTTGAGGATTAGAAGACCTTTGGAAACAATATCATGGCTCTTCTTGTTATGGATGTTGGCATAAAGCCCAATGCCGCAAGCATCATGTTCGTTGCGCGGATCATAAAGCCCATGGGCCGGCTTCATGCCTTCTGGCAAAAATGCGGGTGCGTTCATGATCTCGGACTCCTCTGATAGGACAGCTATGCTGACTTATCATTTATGGCAGCTGAGGCACCGAGACGCAAGTAAAGTTTCATTTGTGAATGAAAATCGAAATATTATTGCGCAAAACTAGTTTACGTGTAGCTATACTCTTTTGAAAATTAAAAAGCAGCCAATGGCGACAACGAAGC